>JBAQYC010000253.1:0-5743 GCA_049299835.1 Candidatus Cryosericum sp.
AAGGCTGGGTCAGGTCGACCGGCTTGCCCTGGTAGGTGAGCTGCTGCGTGCCCACGGCCTTGTCGGCGATGGTGCGGATCAGCGTTTCGGTGAAGTCCATCAGGTCGCGGTAGTTCCAGTAGGCCGCGTAGAACTCCATCATCGTGAACTCCGGGTTGTGAACCGTGTCGATGCCCTCGTTCCTGAAGCTGCGGTTGATCTCGAAAACCTTCTCGAAACCACCAACCAGAAGCCGCTTCAGGTACAATTCCGGAGCAATGCGCAAAAACAGGTCCTGATCTAGTGCATTGTGATGTGTCACAAACGGACGCGCAGTTGCGCCACCCGCTCTCGGCTGGAGCATCGGGGTCTCGACCTCAAGATACCCTCGCTCCGTCAGGTATGTCCGAATATGCGAAACCATGCGAGACCGTTTCTCAAAAGCGTCTCGAACCTCCGGGTTGACGATCAGATCGACGTACCGCTGGCGATAACGAATTTCCACATCGGTGAGACCGTGGAATTTCTCGGGCAATGTACGGATCGCTTTCGACAGAACCCATAGTCTTGCGACGGCGATGGTCTTCTCTCCCGTTTTCGTTATGAACAGCGTTCCTTCGACCCCAATGATGTCACCGGAATCGACATACTTCTTGAACCAGTCATAGGCAGGCTCTTTGAGGTCATCAGAGCGCACGTAGAGCTGAATCCGGCCGGAAATATCCGCAAGGACGAGGAAACACGCCTTTCCATGGCCACGGACAGCCATGACACGCCCTCTGGCACGAACCATCCCGTCTCCCAGCTCATCGAAATGTTCCACAATATAGGTTGTTGCCAGCGCATCGCCAAAGCCGCGACCAAACGGATCGATTCCCTGTTGGCGCAGTTCCCCTATCTTATCCCGGCGGCTTTGCTCAACCTCGTTGAGTTCCAGCACGACTACACCTTCTCGATAGAGAGAATCTTGTATGAGACGCGACCCTTGGGGATACGCACGGCGACGGTTTCCTTCTCTCGCTTTCCGACAAGGGCCTTGCCTACTGGACTATCGATGGAAATACGACCTTCCATGGGATCGGCTTCAAGATTGCCGACGATGGTGAACCAGCGAGTCTTGGCAGTTTCCACGTCAAGCACCTGGACTTTGCAGCCCATGTGTACCTCGCCCGTGCCCGTATCATTTGCCTCAACCACTACAGAATGCTCAAGCTGGCGCTCAAGGTCCATGATCGTGCCTTCAATGAACGCCTGCTCCTTTTTAGCCTCTTCATACTCGGCATTCTCCGAGAGATCGCCGAACCCTTTTGCTTCCTTGATGCGCTCTGCGATGCGCAGGCGCTCCTTGGTCTTCAGCCTGTCGAGCTCTTCAAGCATCTTCCTGTGCTGGGAGGGACTGATGTACAGCTTCTCTTCCTCGTCTTCACGCACATTGGTGATTTCGATCTCTTCGTCGAACCGCTCTTCTTCGTCATGCATCATGGTGGCAAACCTCCTCGCCGGCACCCGTGCAAAATGCACGGTACTCATTCAACAGCTTCTTAAGCTGGTCTGCTTCCTTCACCTGGTTGATACGCCCTCGATACGTCGTTGCCTCAGGCAGACCCTTGAAGTAGAAAGCGAGGTGTTTGCGCATCTCCTTGACTCCAATAATCTCCCCCTTGAGAGTAATCTCGCGATCGACGTGCTCCTGCATGACCCTGAATCGCTCGTCGACTCCAGGCTCCCGAGGACTCGTGCCGTCGAGAACATCATTAATCTGCTCAAAGACCCACGGATTCCCCAGAGCCGCCCGTCCTATCATAACATAGTCAGCTTTAGTATAGTCGAGAAACCTCTTCGCGTCCTCAGCCTTCTTGACGCCTCCATTCGCAATGATTGGTATGGTCGCCTTCGCCTTCGTAGCAGCGATGACGTCCCAGTCCTTCGAACCCGAGCGTCCCTGAACGGCGGTACTGCCATGAATTGTAAGCGCTGCCACACCGTTCTTCTCACAAATTGCCAGAATCTCTTCGGCAACATTATCATCGAGCAGGAACCCCTTTCGAATCTTCACCGTGACAGGCAACCGCGTAGCCCGCACAACAGCGGACGTTATTGCATCAACAAGAGGTAGATCCTTCAGTAGAGCCGACCCGGCGCCGGTCTTCACGATTTTTGGCTCGGGACATCCCATGTTGATGTCAATGGCATCGACCCCGGCTTTCGCCAGGACCTCTGCGGCTTGTGCCATTGCATCGGGCCGAGCTCCGAACATCTGAAAATCCACAGGGTGTTCTACGGGATCGAACACAAGCATCCCAAATGTCTTGGTGTTGCTGAACTTGATGCCGAGGGAGGAAACCATCTCCGTGTACACCATGGCGGCGCCATACTGTCTGCACAGAATACGAAAGGGGCTATCGCCATATCCAGCGAGGGGCGCAAGAAAAGCGCGCCCATCAAGCGTCAGCGGTCCTATGTTCACTCGACCCTGTCCCTGTTCAGCTCAAAGATAATTCGCAGGCCGTCAAGCGTGAGGTTCGGATCATGCACACACTTTGCCTGCAGGCCGGGGACCACCACACCCGACAATCCTCCTGTCAGGATCACTCTGGCATCTGGACAGCTCGTGTCCTGACGGATACGCTGAATCATGCCGTCGACCATGAAAACCTCTCCCCAGACAACGCCGACCTGCATCTGCGTAATCGTGTCGATTCCGAGGGTTGTTACGGGGCGTTCAAGCTCAATACGGGGCAATTTTGCGGTCTTGGTAAACAGGGATTCGCTCGAATTGAGAAGACCGGGCGCTATGGATCCTCCCAGATACCTTCCATCACCACTCACAAAGTTGAACGTCGTCGCAGTCCCAAGATCGATGATGATGCAAGGCCCTCCGTATTTCATGTACCCGCCAACGCAGTCTGCAATACGGTCAGCCCCCATCTCCGAAGGAGACTCAATCTCCCATGTGATGCCAGTGTTGAGAGCTGTCGAGATCACGAGCGGCTGAAGATGAAACATGCGATCAACGAGGCGACGCATAATTGGGGTGAGTGGCGGAACGACAGAAGCCAGAACAACGGACTCAACGTCCTCTAGCTGGACATCAGAAAACTGAAAGAGGCTGCGGATGAACACGCTGTATTCATCAGCGGTCTTGCCCCGATCGGTCGTCAGGCGCCAACTATCACGCAGGACTGTACCATCAAAAAGGCCACAGACTATGTTGGTATTACCGACATCAATGGCAAGAAGCATGTGGCGCGCCTTCAAAACCAGAATGGCGGAGAGACCGGGATTTGGACCCGGGAGGCGGTATTAGCCACCCACTCGCTTAGCAGGCGAGTGCCTTCAGCCACTCGGCCATCTCTCCGTGCTTTAGAATCTGACAAACCCGCACTATTGCACGAGCTCTGGTGAATTATACCGGCTTCCCGCACTTTATCAAGGGTCAGAATCTTCGCAGACGTCAGAACAGTACATCTTCCGCACCGCCTGTGACACTATCATGGCCTTTGAGATATCGCCGGCCCAGGTCCGTTATGACGCGTCCCTGCGACGTTCGCGCGATGAAGTTCAGCTGCACCAGATACGGCTCGATGACGACGGACACCGTTTCAGGGTCCTCGCTGATCGCCGAAGCCAGGCTGTCGAGCCCCACGGGGCCACCTCTGAACTTTTCGTCGATGGCGGCAAGGAGCCGTCGATCGATGTCCAGCAACCCGTATTTATCAATATTGAGGCGTGAGAACGCCTCGTCGACCAGCTTGACATCGACGACAGGAACTCCCGCGTACGCCAGGTAGTCTCTGATGCGCTTCAGGTTCCGAAGGGCTATGCGGGGGATACCCCGCGAGCGACCGGCTATGCGTCTGGCAGCAGTCGGCTCGACGTCCGTCTCAAGCCGACAAGCGGCATTGGCAACGATCTGAGCTAGTTCGTCTTCATTGTACGGATCCATGCGCATGATGATGCCAAACCTGTCGCGAAGCGGGGCTGACAGCATACCAAACCGCGTGGTCGCTCCGATGAGAGTGAATGGCTTGAGGCGAATCGTCAGAGTCTTGGCGCTCGGCCCTTTTCCAAGAATGATGGGTAACTGGAAGTCCTCCATGGCAGCATAGAGACCCTCTTCCACTGCCGGAGGCAGACGATGAATCTCATCGATGAACAGCACATCCCTTTCCCTCAATGATGCCAGGATGCTGGCCAGATCACCTGCTCGCGTCAGTGCCGGACCACTGGTGTACTTGAACCGTACACCGAGTTCAACGGCAATGATCTGCGCGAGGGTTGTCTTGCCCAGACCAGGGGGTCCATACAGCAGGCAGTGATCCAGAGGCTCTTTGCGGCTGAGAGCGGCCTTGATGAAGATGGTCAGATTGCGCCGCAGCTGTTCCTGTCCTACGAAATCTTCAAGACGTTGCGGTCGTACGGTTGAGCCAACCGCGTCAGCTTCGGGTTTGCCCGCGGACAGTGCAACTTGAGCAACAGGCGCCTTTCGACGTACGCGCTTCTCTTCGCCGGCTGCCATGTCCTACTTCCTTGAAAGATGCTGCAAGGCGTCACTCACGAGCTCTTCGGCCGTCCTGTCCTTCGCTGTGCCCAGTTCCCGGAGAGATCCACTGATCTCTCGCTGGGAGTATCCAAGAGAGCGGAGTGCCATCTCCACCTCCGCCAGCACGGTCGGTTCCGCCCCTGTCATCTCCTCTGTCGAAAGAAGTTCAGCATACTTGCGGTTGACGATCGGGCGCAACTCTATGAGGATGCGCTCGGCGTTCTTCTTCCCTATGCCGGGCGCGGCAGTGAGCAACCCCACATTCTGTTCGCGGACGGCTTCGATAAGCCGAGAAGCAGGAGCCGCACGCAGAAGGCTGAGCGCGGTCTTGGCGCCGACACCCGGAACATGCTCGATCAGGTCGGCGAAGACTTCATAGTCGAGCGCTTCGATAAAACCGTAGAGCTCCTGCCGGTCTTCCTTGACGACATGATATGTCCGCAGTTCGACGTCCTCCCCAACCTCGAATACTGCAGGATCCACCACTCTTACCTCATACCCGATATCACCGACAAGAACGATGATGCCGGAATCCAGTCTGCGATAAACAGTCCCTCTAATCAGAGCAATCATCGGTCTCCTCCGCCATAACTGCTTCACGATAAGCTCCCGTAAACGTATGACAGAGCGCGATAGCGATGGCATCTGCCGTATCGTCGGGCGTAATACGCCCTTCGACACCGAGAATCTGGCGTACAGCAATCTCGACATTCTTCTTGGTCTCCATGCCATATGACGAAACAGCCTGTTTCACCTGCTGAGGTGTGTACTCGAATGCAGGAACGTGACATGTGCCAACCGCAAGCACAATGACGCCACGTGCCTCGCTGACCTTCATGACCGTTCGGGCGTTTCGAAAGAAGAACAAAGACTCGAGAGCCACTGCGTCCGGCTTGTATCTGTGGACCAGTCGGCGAACGCTGTCATAGATGTACTTAAGCCTGTCTGCATATGGTGTGTCAGAGCGAGTCACCAGACACCCGTAGTCAAGAAGGGCTACGGTGTCGCCGTCTGATAAGACGACACCGTAGCCGATGCGTGCCAGTCCGGGATCGATTCCCAGAGTAAGCATGGACTCTCTAGCTTTCCTGCTCCAGCTGCTTGATGACCTCGTCGCTCATCTCATAGTTGGAGAAGTAGTCGCTGACATCATCGTGCTCATCCAGCGCTTCCTCCAGCCGTGCGATCTTTCGTGCATCCTCGATAGCAACGGCAACGAGG
>JBAQYC010000254.1:0-6545 GCA_049299835.1 Candidatus Cryosericum sp.
CCTCATAGCCGAGACGTACGGTGCCACGGTGAGTTGGAACGGCGCGACACGAACTGTTTCTGTCGAGCTGGGTGACACTGAAGTCAGACTTACGATCGGAGCGAAAACGGCTCTGATCAACTATGAAAAGAAGGCTCTGGAAGCGGCGCCGTTTATCAAGGCGGGCCGTACCATGGTACCTCTGCGTCTGATCAGTGAGGCTTTTGGCCTGTCCGTATACTACGACTCGCAGACGAAGAGCATCTCCATCAAGTCCCAGACGACCAGCGCGGTCCCCGGGATCACCGGGAATCAGATCCTCATCGGCTCGTTCTCGGTACAGACGGGCCCCTATGCTGTGATCGGCATCCCGTTCTCACATGGTATGCAGGCATATTTCAACATGGTCAATGAGGCAGGCGGGATCTACGGTCGCAAGATCAACCTGAAGGTCGCAGACGATGGGTTCAACCCTGCCAATACCGTGACCATTGTCAAGAAGTTCGTCACTGAGGACAAAGTGTTCGCCGTGGTCGGCGGCCTTGGTACTCCCGGCGTCCTCGCTGTCATGGATTACCTGGATGAACAGAAGGTCCCATTTGTCTACCAGGCGTCCGGCGTCTCCAAGATAGCGATTCCTGCCAAGAACTATGTGTTTGCCGTTCAGCCCAACTATATCAACGAGGGACAGATCTTCGCAAAATACGTTGGCAGTACGCTCGGTCTCAAGAACATCGCAGTCCTCTACAGCAACGATGATACCGGCAACGAAGGGTTGACCGGCATCAAGCAGGGCATCGCGAAGTTCGGTGGAAAGATCGTTGTTGAATCGCCGTTCCCTGCAACCGAGACCGACTTTACCTCGTATTTGCTCAAGGTGCAGGCCAGCAATGCGGATGCACTGATCCTCTATGCGACCGGTGTCGCGACCGGTGGTAACGTCGTTAAGACAGCCAAGTCGCTTGGCCTTACCCAGAAGATCTTCCTGCCCTATCCTCATTCCGGCATCATAGCGACCGCTGGTGCTGCAGCTGAGGGTGTCTATGTGACTGGCTGGGCAGATTTCTCAAACCTCAAGGACCCCGGTGTCATCAAGTTCTTCGACACATGGAGAAAGTATTACCCCAAGGACGACCCACTGACGTTCTCCTATGCCGTCGCCGGTTTCGTAGCGGCAGAGGTCTTCACTGAAGCCATACGCAGGTCTGGTCCCTATCCCACCCGCGATTCACTGGTGTGGGCCCTCGAGACGTTCAATGGCTGGTCCGGCTACCTCGCCAAGGACATAAGCTACGGTCCGAACGAGCGGTCCGGCAAGTATTCCATGTTCTTCATGCAGGTCCAGAAAGGCGCGATCGTCAAGGTCAGCGACTGGGTCAGCGTCCTCAAGCCTTAGCAGAATTGCACCAGGCTACCCGCAGAGGTGGCATCCTGCCCGGGGGCTTCGGCCCCCGGGCACAAAGCGAGGACATCATGCTGACAATTGACAACCTGACCGTGCGCTTCGGAGGCGTCGTCGCTGTCAAGTCCCTCAACCTGACAGTGAAAGATGGCGAGATCCACGCCCTCATTGGACCTAATGGAGCGGGCAAGACTACCGTGTTCAACGCCATCTTCCAGCTCGTGTCATATACAGGAGGCATCCAGTTTGCCGGAAGTGAGTTGCGTGGTTTGCCACGCCATCGCCTTGCGGGGATCGGGGTGACACGTACGTTCCAGAATCTCAGCATCTTCCCCAGCATGACCGTGCGTGAGAACATTCTGGTGGGATTTCACAGCAAGTCTCGAAGCAGGTTGGCAAGTGAACTGCTGGGAATTGCCCGGGAACCCGGACAGCAGCTCGCGGAAACGCTCGACTTCTTCGGGCTGACTGCTCTCGCTGCTGTATATGCAGCCGTACTGCCGTACGGGACGCTCAAGACAGTGGAACTGGCACGAGCGTTCATCAGCCATCCGCGTCTGGTGCTGCTCGACGAGCCGGCCGCCGGCATACCAACGTCAGAGAAAAGCGCACTCAAGGCGGTTATTCGGAAAATGCAGGATGCCGGGACGACCGTGCTGCTCGTTGAGCATGACATGGAACTGGTCATGGACATTTCGGATTCGGTCACCGTCATGGACTTTGGTGAGAAGATCGCAGAAGGTACGCCGGCCGAGGTCTCGGCAGACAAACGTGTCATCGAGGCGTATCTCGGGGAGGAAACCCATGCTGCGAGTTGACCAGGTTGTCTCAGGGTATGGGCCTATCGACGTCTTGAACCATGTCTCCATCAGTCTCGACAAGGGAGAGATCGTTGCCGTGCTCGGCGCCAACGGCGCCGGCAAGACGACTCTGCTCAGGACCATCACCGGACTCATTCGGGTACGCAAGGGTTCTGTGACGTTCGGCGACAAGGTCCTCAATGGACTGTCACCCGCAGAAGTCGTCAAGTGTGGCATCTCCCACGTTCCCGAGGGGCGGCACATCTTCCCCGACCTGACTGTCGAGGAGAACCTGCTTCTGGCAGCCTATATCATGCCCCGCAGTCAGCAGAAGAACAGACTCGATGCAATGTATGCGATGTTTGGTATCCTTGCCGACCGTCGCAGGCAGGCCGGCGGCACCTTGTCAGGCGGTGAACAGCAGATGCTGGCGCTGGCCCGTGGCCTTATGCCAAATCCACGACTGATGTTGCTGGACGAGCCGTCTTTGGGCCTCGCGCCAAAAATCATCGGGACGGTGTTCGACATGCTGGCTCACCTGCGTGAATCCGGCGTCTCTATCCTGCTGGTTGAACAGAATGCCAAACGATCTCTGGAACTGGCTGATCGGGCATATATTCTCGTGACCGGTCAGGTCGCTCTTGAGGGAACGGCACATGAGCTCAGTGGAAACGAAATGGTGCAACAGCTCTACCTTGGAGGGACCCGATGAACATCGACATCTTCTTGAACCTGACTGTTCGGGGGCTGACGACCGGGGCAATATACGCGCTGGTCGGGATGGGCATTGTCCTCATCCTCCAAACGACGAATGTCATGAACTTTGCCCAGGGTGACACCGGCATGTTTATCACGTACCTGGCATTTTTCATGATAACGACAGCCAAAGTACCATATTCGCTCGTTCTTATTCTGGCCATTGCTGCAGGAGCTGTTGTCGGCTTGCTTGTCGAACGCTTCATGATGCGGTCGGTACGTTCACGTTCCCACCTCTCGCTCATCATGCTGACGCTGGGTTTGTCGCTGCTGTTCCAGGGCCTGGCTGCGTTCCTGTTCAACACTGAACCCCGCCTGTTCCCGCCGCTGGTGTCGGGCGATCCTGTCAAGATCGGACCGATCGTCCTGGGAAGACAGGACATCGTGGTCCTGCTGGCCGCGATCGTCGTCTTCGGCGTCCTGTACCTGTTCCTCTACCGGACCAAGCAGGGCGCTGCGGCCCGCAGTATATCACAGGACGAATATGCGGCGCGTGTCCTTGGGATCCCCACTCCATCGATCTACATGCTGATATGGGCTATTGGGAGTGCTATGGCGGGTCTGGCCGCACTCCTGATCGTCCCCAGGTTCTCGCTGGAGCCTTCGTTCATGGGTCTTATCCAGGTGAAAGCGTTCACGGCAATTGTCCTGGGAGGCATGGGTTCGGTGTTCGGCGCTGCGGTCGGCGGACTCATCATCGGCGTCGTGGAGAACCTTGTCGCCTATCAGTTCCCAGCCATCAAGGACAGCTTCATGCTCATCGTCATCGTCATTGTCTTGCTGGTCTTGCCGCAGGGGCTGTTTGGCAAGCGCCAGCAGAGGAGGTTTTAGTGGCCTCCTCCGGCACAAGGCGTATGGCAGCCAATGGAGCCATCACAGCTCTTGTCCTGGTCCTCCCCCTGGTGTTCAGAACGAAGCCGTCGATTATTGGCTACCTCAATATTGCCATGCTCTATGCTATCGCGACGCAGGGACTCAATCTGCTTATGGGATACGGTGGTCTGGTTTCGCTGGGACACGCAGCATTCATGGCCATCGGTGGCTACACGGCAGCAGTACTGGTCATGACGTACCACGTGAACATGTTGTTGGCCATAGTTGCCGGCGTGGCTGGTGCCGGGTTGTTTGGGCTTGTCATCGGGTTTCCATCACTGCGTCTGTCGGGGTTCTATCTGGCGGTTGCGACCATGGCGCTGGGAAGTTCTGTTGCCGACGTCATCAAGAGGCTTGCCATTACCGGGGGGGACTACGGTCTCATCAACATACCGGTTCTGCGGCTCGGAGGCTGGAAGCTGACCAGCGAGGCGTCCAAGTACTATTTCTTCGTCGTCATCCTTGGCGCCGTGTTCCTCGTTGTTCGCAACTTCCTGAACAGTCGTAGTGGACGGGCAGTCCGTGCTGTGCGTGACTCCGAGATGACAGCTTCGGCAATGGGAGTGAATGTTGCAGCCTACAAGCTCATTACCTTCGTCTTCGCGGCCTGTATTGCCGGCCTCTCGGGCGCGCTGTATGCCTTCACGATCTCATACCTTCACCCCATGAACTTCGGGCTTTCATTCTCCATCAATTTGTTGTCCATGAGTATTATCGGCGGTCTGGGTACGATCATTGGCCCCATCCTGGGCGCCTTGTTCTGGGTCATGCTGCCGATCATCATAGGTGGCAGGATGGAGTTCCTTTCAACTGTCATCTTCGGCCTCAGCATTATCGGTTCGGTCATGTTCCTGCCCAAAGGTCTGTCCGAGCTGGTCACGCGTATTCAGACTCGTTTGAAACTCTGACGCAGCAGGTGCACGGCGAAATACAATCCGCAACAAGGGAGGACACCATGAGTGTCGGAATTCTGGGAAGCTACAGCAGCAGGTGTGGCAAGCTCGAAAACTCCACTATCTATGATCTCATTGTCGAGGCTGGACGCGGAGCGATCGCAGATGCGGGTATCGCAGCAAAAGACATTGATGGCATCTGGATGGGGAACTTCAGCGCAGGCGCGTTCAACAACCAGGAGCACATCGCAGCGTGGGGCGTGGAGATCGATCCAGCTCTTCTGTACAAGCCGTGTACGCGGGCGGAAGTGGCGTGTGCCTCCGGTTCGGCGGCCGTGCGCGGTGCGCGCCTGGCCATCGGTGCGGGGGAAGCCCGTTTCGTGCTGGTCATCGGGGTCGAGAAGATGACGACGCTCGACCGGGATGGCGTTACCCATGCACTTGCCATGGCATCGTACTGGCCGGATGAGGGGAGCAAGGGCATGACATTCCCGGGACTGTTCGGCATGTGGTCGAAGGCGTACCGCGAGCACTATGGGTACACCGATGAACAGATGGACCTGTGGCAGGCCATGGTACATGCCAAGAACCGTGACAATGCGACGCACAACGAACTTGCACATATGTACACGAAGCCGAGCAGCCTTGAGTTTGCGCTGCACGTGTCTGAGAAGAATCCCATTGTTGCCGATCCTCTCAAACTTACAGATTGCTCTCTGGTCAGCGATGGAGCGGCCGCCATGGTGCTGGGACCGATCGATGACGTCAATGCCCTCAAGCACTGTGCCGTCGAGATCACGTCACAGACGCTTGTCACCGATCACATGCAGTCCAGCAAGCGCGAGTTGTGGCACAACGTCGCAGGGAAGATGGCCGTCGATTCAGCCTATAAGAAAGCTGGTATCACCGCATCAGATGTCGACGTTGCAGAAGTCCATGACTGCTTCACGATCAATGAGCTGCTGAGCTACGAGGCGATGGGCCTGTGTCCCGAAGGGGAAGGGGGGCTTCTCATCGAGCATGGCGGCGTCGTGCAGCCGGACGGCAGCTGTCCGATAAACCTCAGTGGAGGTCTCATCGGCAAAGGACACCCCGTGGGAGCCACCGGCGTCTCGATGCATGTCTATGTTTCACGCCAGCTTGAAGGCCGTCCACTTGGCCTCGGCGCGAAGAATCCAGAGGTCGGGGTCGTCATGAACGTTGGCGGTTCGAACGTCAGTAACTTCGCATCAGTACTGAAACGCGTCAAGTAGACAGGGAGGAAACCATGTCAAAGGGATACGGTCTGCAGGACAAGGTTGTCATCGTCACGGGCGGAGCTGCCGGTATCGGAAGGGCAACGGCCATGAGGTTTGCTGAGGAAGGCGCACGTGTCAGTATCTGGGACATGAACGCCGAAGCGGGGGCGGCCACCTTGGCCGACCTCAAGAAGATGAACGTCGAAGCGATGTTCCAGCTCGTCAATGTTGCCGACGTGGAAGCGGTCGAGAAGGCAGTGGCAGAAGTCGTTGCGGCTTGGGATCACGTCGATGTGCTGATCAACAACGCCGGCATCACACGCGATGGTCAGCTCATCAAGTACAAGGAAGGGGTCGTCACCGGGACGATGTCGGACGCCAGCTTCGACGCCGTCATCGGTGTCAACCTCAAGGGAGTGTTCGTCTCCACGAGAGCTGTTGCTCCTGTCATGATCAAGCAGGGACACGGTGTCATCCTCAGTGCCAGTTCGGTGGTCGCAGCTAATGGTAATTTCGGCCAGACCAACTACGCAGCCACCAAGGCGGGACTCATCGCCATGACTAAAACCTGGTCTCGCGAATTGGGCAAGTACGGGATACGCGT
>JBAQYC010000255.1:0-3358 GCA_049299835.1 Candidatus Cryosericum sp.
GTTCTACCACCGTCTTGTGGCGGGCGCAAAAGCGGGCACCACACAGCCCGGCCCCGAGGATTTCATCGCGGTCTACGCCAGACTGCTGACAGACCCGGAGGACGAAGTCCTCAGCATTCACATTTCCAGTCTCCTCAGTGGAACACTGAACAGCGCGCACGCATTTCTACTTTCTCCTCAGCATGATGAAATACCTCGTCGAGGGCGGACGTATCGGCAAGGCAGGGGGCGCCGCAGCAAGCATGCTGCAAATCAAGCCAATCCTCACGGTCAAGGACGGGAGTATCGATGTGTTCGGGCGGCCGCGAACAATACGGACAGGCCGAGATCCCATGTGGTCATTCATCGATCAGTCAGTTCTCCGGGGTATTGAACGCATCGGGTTCCACTACGGCGCCAATCAGGGCGAGATGGAGAGCTTCCAGCGTGAGTTCTTGTCCAGATACAACCTGCCGAGCATTCTGACCCAGCTCAGCCCTGTGGTCGGGACGTATTCGGGGCCCGACATGGTCGGAGTCGTTTTTACCGAAAAGAAGACTCCGTTGCCGGAGCAGCCGCGAGAGACCGCGCTCGATGGGAGAGTCCCGCCACCGAGCAGTGTCTATAGCTCCTGCCCGGTTTGCACGGTACGAGAGCGGCAGCATTTGTGCCGACGGCTTGGTACGACTGAAACTATCCTGCTGATTTCAGCCGGGTAATCAGCGCAGACAGGATGGCTGTCAGTCCGGGCTCGTTCTCCTCAATCAACTGGACAGAGACATCGCTCACCTGACGCCATGCCTGCATCTTCTGCCACGTGGCCGCGACTTTTTCTTCTCGAACCGGGACCATGCGCGTTGCCCGGTGTTCGTTCGCCAGGCAGTCCTCGAGAGAGGGCAAAAGAACGATAATGCTTATGTCCGGCGCCGGCATCTCCCGGAGGGGGGCAAGCTGGTCTGGCAGGACCGTGGCGTCGACAATGACATAGCTGCCTGCCATAGCGAGATCGCGCGCGAGGCCCAGCTGGTGACGAAGAACGATGTCATACAGCTCGATCTCGTTGCCGGCCCATCTCTCGCGGTTTTCGTCCATCACGCGGTGAAACGGCTCGTCCACGTGCAACAGGATCGAGCCGACCAGCGTTCGATGGATCCCGGCCGCGAAGGTCGACTTTCCGGCAGCACGTGGACCGGTAATCACGATAACTGCGCTCATTTGTTCAGTCTATGGCGTGAAGTCTGCTTCGCAACGGTCACCCTGATGAATTGTGAATCCCATTGTACCTGGTACAACAGGATTCACAATTGGCACCATAGTTGAAATCCACTGTCTCGCTACCGGTGAAGCAGTTCCAGAATACGGGGAAGCATCGCCTCAGTAGCGCGCTCTCCGTCGGCAATGACCTGTGCCGGCTTCCAGAAGCTGTCCCAGCCGATGCCGTAGACGTCGGGAGCGATGACAACATCCGCGGTGGCACAGTTCTCAAGGGCCAGGTTGTACTGCAGGATGGAGATAGACTGACCAGCCACCCTGCGCAGAACTCCGGGCCACCGCTGATCGGGTGACAATGGTTCCGCGGGCCGGGCATTGAGGTTGACGGCGATCACGAGGTCGGCTCCGTGCTCACGGGCGATCTTGACTGGAACGACCTGCGTGAGCCCTCCGTCGGCCAGCAGTCTGCCATCTACATTGACCGGCTGGAACATCAACGGGATGGAGACGCTTGCTCGAACGGCATCGACGAGGCTGCCATGATCAAATACGACCGGTTCTCCCGTCGAGATGTCCGTAGCGACGGCGAAGAACTTGGGGGACAGGGATGCGATGTCGGGGTCGCCAATCTTTTCGCGGAGGAACTGTGTAGCCTTTTTCCCCTTGATGAGTCCTGTCCGCAAGGACGGGTCGAACAGCGCAGACAGCACTGCCTTCATGTCGGCGGAGTAGGCCAGGCGTTCTACATCCTCGACATTGCCCAACGTTGCGTATGCACCGCCGACCAGAGCACCGATACTGGTACCGGTGATTATGTCGGGTCGGATGCCGTGACTGAGCAGCACTTTGAGCACGCCGACGTGTGCCATTCCTCGTGGCCCTCCACTGCCAAGCGCCAATCCGATCTTCATGTGTTCCTCCTGTTTCGGCTGTCCACTACCCATGTCTAGTCTCTTGCAGATGAGCGGATCCTTGTCTGGGCGCTCTTGCTCATCACGGATCTCTCTTGCAGAAGCAGTCGCGTGTTTCTACGTCTATCTTTGTCTCACAGCCTTCGTGTGCCATTGCTGTGTGTCCTTCAGAGGTTGTCGCACCTGATGCGGAGTCGAACAGGGTTGGTTCAGCAATATTCCCTGCTGACTTCTTTGGTTGGGAACGACGCTTCGCTGGGACCGGTTTGGTCTTGGGTACGACTTCTTCATCGTAAGCAACCGTACCCGGTTCCCGTTCCGGCATCAGAACGTGGACAAGTTCTGCGGCGCTGGTCGGGTTCGGCCATGGCAGTGCGCCCATGTCCTGCAGTTCCTGGAGCCCCTTCCCGATGTCCCCCCGTGAGCGGACGAAGACCGGTACCAGCCTCAGGTTTGTCAGCTGTTCCGTCGCGCCGGCCCACGTTCCACCTTTCTGGTAGTCGGAGCTGATGACCAGTGCTGCATCGGCCAATGCATAGATCAACCTGTTGCACTGTATGGCGTTGCCAACATTGCATCCGGCCATCGGATCGCTGGGTGATACCAGGACCAGCCTGCCCTCCATGAGTGGCAAACGAACCTCACGATCGAGAGCGGCCCTTTCCAGATTATCGGCAACTATGCTTACGGCTTTGCCACCAGCTTCCAGTGCGCCATGAATGGATGCCTGGCCGATACCGCGTGCCCCGCCCGACACGACTGTCTGCTCTGCATGGGCCGCGAATTCTCCGATGTGCCCGGCATACGTCAACAGAGCAGGAGTTGCATTGCGGCCACCGACGACAGCCAGCCCTCCCGTCTCCAGGATCGTGGCGTCTCCACAGCCGTACAGCACCGCCGGCGCGTTGTCCTTCAACCGTCCCTTGAGCCTCAGTGGGTACGTTGGGTCTGCGTTCGTGATGACCCAGATGGCACGGGCCTGCCACCGTTCGACCGCCTGGCTCAGCAGGACACCTCGGCCAAGCAGTCGCTTGAGGCGGTCCCCATCGATGATCGCCCGGCACTGTCCGATCACACTCTCCGCATCAGCAGCCATCAGGTCTCCGGGTTGCTTCTGCACCTCGCGCAGGAAGACCTCAAGGCGCCAATACTCAACCGGTGTCAACAGATCCGGCGATGACTCGGTGCGCCCGGCCATCAAAGGAGCCGTGAGCAGCAGGATTGCCTGGCTATCCTGTGACAGTTTAGTACTCATC
>JBAQYC010000256.1:0-4857 GCA_049299835.1 Candidatus Cryosericum sp.
AAGAGGTCTTCCTGGTTGAAATAGCTGATCTCGATAACGCCTTTGTTGACCCGTCCCCGTATATTGACGCGCGTGGCCAGCAGTTTCTGCATTGTCTCCTGAATGTTGAGGAGGGCCTCGTCATGCACAGCGCTCACACGGGGCTTTTTTGTGAGCAAACGGCGCACCAGTGCTTCGGTCTGGCGAACTGAGAGCTGCTTTCGGACCACTTCTGCCAGTACCACGCCAAGCTGCCTCTGGTCCTTGATCGGCAAGAGTGCACGGGCATGCCCGGCGGTGATGGTCTTGTTGTCCAGTGCGGTGCGTGCGATATCGGGAAGGTCCAGCAGGCGGATCAGGTTTGCGATCGTGCTCCGGTCTTTGCCAAGACGCTGTGCAAGCTCGTCCTGGGTCGTTCCAAACTTGGTGAGGTAATCGCTGAACGAGACAGCTACTTCGATAGGCGACAGGTCCTCACGCTCCAGGTTCTCTGAGAGGGCAATTTCCATCATCATACGGTCGTCGAGGTCGCGGACCGTCACCGGAACCTGTTCCAGACCAACCTGAACGGCCGCCTGAAAGCGGCGTTCACCGGCTACGATCTCGAACCGCCCATCCCGTGGGCGTACAATAATGGGCTCGAGGATGCCATGTTTGCGGATGCTTTCGCCCAGTGTCGCGAGTGCCGCCTCGTCGAACCTGCGGCGAGGCTGGAGTGGGGAAGGAACGATCTGATCGGGGCGGATCATGCGAATTCCGCCGTCTCCCGACATGACGGGCTGTGTCGGTTCGTTGGCAAAAAGGGCGTCGAGTCCTCGCCCAAGACGCTTACTGCTGTTCACGGGATTCTACCTCCTTGGCGAGCTGCCGGTACGCCTCGGCACCGGTGGAAAGCGTGTCGTACTCCAGGATGGTCTTGCCATAGCTGGGCGCTTCGCTCATGCGAATGCTCCTGGGAATGACGGCAGTGAAGACGGTA
Source organism: Candidatus Cryosericum sp. (assembly GCA_049299835.1). Taxonomy (GTDB): domain Bacteria; phylum Caldisericota; class Caldisericia; order Cryosericales; family Cryosericaceae; genus Cryosericum. The sequence continues at coordinate 959 of JBAQYC010000256.1, forward strand.
TCTCCGAAGTGTTTGACGAGCTCGTCCTTGACCTGTCCGGAAAGGATGGTCCGCTTGTCGAACATGGTAACCAGGATCCCCAGCAGGGCGAGGCCTGGGTTCAGGCGCTGTTTGACCAGGCTGATCGTCCGCAGCAGGTGCGTCAGCCCTTCCAGCGCGTAGTACTCACTCTGGATAGGGACAATGACCTCGTGCGCGGCTGTCAGCGTATTGAGGGTCAGAAGCCCTAGTGACGGAGGACTGTCGATAATGACGTAGTCCCAGGATCCATTCAGGGAAACCAGACGACTCTGAAGGACATATTCACGGCGGTCCATACCCGCCAGTTCCACCTCGGCACCTGCCAGGTTGATCGATGACGGGACCAGCGAGAGGTTGTGTTCGTGAGTGGGCTGGATCGTATTCTCGATCGGGTCGTCTGACAGCAGGCACGTGTAGATGTTGGACGTGAGTTCTGCAGCGTTGAGCCCGAGCCCCGTCGTTGCATTTGCCTGTGGGTCGAAGTCGACAAGCAGGACACGATGGTTGCGCTCGGCAAGGGATGCAGCGAGCGACAGTGCGGTGGTCGTCTTGCCCACGCCGCCCTTCTGATTCGCAATTGCGATGATTCTCACGAGCCGTTCCTCCTGGACGACCAGCCACCGGGGGCCGGGGTCACCTGCAGTATGACGAGCTTGGAATTGCGTTCAACACCCGGCAGGACGTAGTCGAGTACGGTGGCCGTGCAATGGACGCGGTGCAAGGTAGCCACGAAGGGAGGATCCTGGAGTTCAGCGAGATCTCGTTCTCCTTTCCAGAGCACCAGTTTGCCATTACTTGCGAGTAGTGGAAGGGCATACTGAAGGACAGTCGCGATATGGGCAACGCCCCTGGCGGTGATCATATCGAACGCTCGTTGCGGCAGTGCACTCGTGCGGTTTTCGACGCGTCCGTGAACGACACGCGCACCGTGAAGAGGCATGCTGGTCACCAGGCTCTCCAGGAAGTGGACCTTCTTGCCGATGGATTCAGACATCGTGACCGTTGTAGAAGGCCAGGCAAGTGCAAGAGGAACGGCAGGGAAGCCTCCACCCGTTCCGATGTCGAGCAGTGAGTGAGGGGCTTCAAGTTCCACCAGCAGGGGTGCGAGCGAGTCACGGACGTGCGTGGTCAGGACATGTTCGGGATTTGCGTCAGACGTCAGGTTCATAACTTCGTTTGCTTCAGCGAGCAGTGCCAGGAACGACGCCAATCCCGCGCAAAACGTGTCGCTGCATATTGCCGTCCTCTCCCTGACAGGCAGCGCGGCGGAGAAATCATTCATCGATCGGCGTACGACAGGAAACAATTGTGTTACACTGCGCTTTTCATCAGTAGCCATCAAATCCTCCAGTCACTGTTCCACGTGGAACACTTTGTCAGTCAAAGCCACTTCGCCAGAACGCCCTTGATGACGCCGACTGACACGAGGAAGACGATGATGCAGGCTCCGACGACGCCCAGCGAAATGGACGCGATGGCATGACTCTTCTTCATCCGTGAGAACTCGGCAATCAGGCATCCAGTATAGGCACCGGTTCCCGGAAGGGGGATGGCGACAAATACAGCGAGCCCGATGAAGAGCCCATACTTCGCCAGAGTGCTTTTGCTTCGCGTGACCAGGCGGTCCCGATACCGTCGGAACCATACCCAGCGTGAGGCGACCACAAGGGCAGGCTTCTCAAGCATGTAAAATAGTGGGGCAATGCACAGGTTTGCGAGCATCGCTACCAGGAGCGCCTCCCATGGCGGCATCTTGAGAACGCCTATGGCATACGGCAACGCGCCGCGGACCTCGACACCTGGGATGATGGTGATGAGAAAGATATGCAGGATATTTCGTACGAGTATGAGCACACTTTCAGTATACTGGAGGCTACGAAGGATGCAACGCAAGCGTTGTAAAATGTGGTCCACCACAGTACAATACATTTGCATCATACGCTGTGAAACCGGGGGTCAAGGATGCTTGAGGGGAAGTTCGGCAACTGCCAGGTGGACGAAGTTCTCCAGACGATCGTACAGGGTAGGGGGACCGGCCGCCTCAATCTCGCGGGAACGTCGATCTTTGGTGGACATGTCCAAGCGACATTCTTCGTTGAGGATTCATGCATAGTTCATGTCGACGTCGGATCCGGCACAGCATACAGCTCCCTTGTTGATCTGTTCAGTCTCCGGGAAGGGGATTTCTCCTTCGCAAGTGGCGAAACAGCAAAGACCAGAGATCAGTCCGTTCCGATCGCGGACATCGTCCTTCAGGTGACGGCTGCCCTCGATGAATGGAATTCGATGCGCCAGCGTCTTGGCTCTCTGGATGCGGTCTACAGACTGAGGGCGGACGGTGCCACAAAGGATCTGACCCTGACACGGGAACAGTGGCAAGTGATGGCAATTCTGGATGGCAAGACATCGATGCGCGAGATTGCCAGGAAGACCGGCAAGGGCAGCGTGGTTGTGTCGAAAGTACTCTATGGATTCATGGAAGCCGGACTGGCAACAGAGGTCGAGGTTCCAGTTGTTTCAAAGGATACAGAACGGGACCAGATACAGCGTCGTGGGTTCTTCGGCTTCTGGAGCCGGAAGTAGGAGGGAAAAGGATGCCGGGACTTCGGGAAGGACTGTTCTTCGATGACGTCATGCTCCTTCCCCGCCGAAGTGAGGTCGGAGCGTCTGATGTGAGCCTCGAATCGAGGATCTCGACCAACGTAGTGCTGCGTTCCCCGTTTGTCACCTCGGGGCATCAGCCTGGAGCCGACTATCGTCTGGCTTCGACCGTCGCGCGAGCTGGCGGGATCGGCATCATCCCCTTGTTTGGAAGTATCGGAGATCAGGAGCACGAGGTGCGCAAGGTTAAGGAACTCATGTGCAAGGATGAGGGAGCCGCCTGCGACCTCAAGGGGCGTCCGGTGGTTGGCGCGCTGGTCGATCTGGAGCGCGAAGGTTTGCTGGAGTGGATAGGTTCGCTCGCCGAAGTCTGGACAGACGTCATTGTCGCGGACGTTCCGCATGCCGATCGGGTCACGATTCTTCGCCAGATCCAGGCGGTAAAAGCAGAGTATGACTGGCTGCCGCTCATGGTCGGCAATGTTCAGACGCGCGCAGGAGCCAAAGACGTGATTGATGCCGGCGCGGACATCGTCGTTGTCGGCAGTGGGTTCAGTTCCTTTGCGGAAGCGACGGAACTGTCCGGCGTGGGCGTTCCGGAACTGTCCGCTCTCATGGAAGTAGAGGACGTCGCATCGCTCTACGGCAAACCGATTGTCTGCAACATGGGGGTGCGTTCTGCGGCAAGCGTCGTCAAGGCTCTTGCCGCCGGGGCTGCTGCTGTCGTCCTCAATACTCTGACACCAGACACTGCTTCGGAAGTCATGGCACATGTAGCGACGCAGGTACGAGAGAGTCTCAGCTATGTCGGGGCACGCTCGATTGTGGAGTTGCGCGAAAAGACAGAGTTTATCCGGATCCGTCCGCCAGCCGCTTCCTGATCCTGTTTCTGCTCAAGAATGTCGAACGCCCGGACTCATGAGTCGGGGTTTTTTCACGAGAGAGGAAAGTCCATTCCGACGACCAATCAGCGCTCCTTGACCACCTGCACATACCGGGCCGTCTTGTCGATGATTCCCTGCAGGTCGGCGCCGTGGTCTCGCATGAACACCATGTAATCTACGCACTCGTGTGTCATGACTTCTCCGGGAACCGTGATCGGGATGCCGGGAGGATAGGGAGTCACGAGTTCCGCGATGATTCGCCCGGTGGAGTCTTCCATGCGGACTCGCTCCCTCTTGGCATAGTAGGCCTCGAACGGAAAGAGGACCATTTCGGGAATGTCGGGGATGGGAGGCGGGGGAGCAATGACCGAAGTCTTGCCGTGGCGCTTGCGG
>JBAQYC010000257.1:0-3850 GCA_049299835.1 Candidatus Cryosericum sp.
CATTCGTGATAGAATGTAATAGAAGTGAGAAACGCTGAAAGAACTGATGGGAGGTCCTTATGACAGGCCTGACGCGGGTTGATCCGGAGATAGCCGACGCACTGAACAAAGAATTGCATCGTCAACAGAACAACATCGAGCTTATTGCCTCTGAGAATTTTGTGTCCGAGGAAGTCCTGGCAGCGCAGGGTTCAGTCCTGACAAACAAGTATGCCGAGGGATATCCGGGCAGACGCTACTATGGGGGTTGTGAGTACGTCGACGTTGTCGAGACACTGGCGATCGAGCGTGCCAAGGCACTGTTCGGTGCGGAGGGAGCAAATGTTCAGCCCCATTCGGGAACGCAGGCCAATCTTGAGGTGTACTTCTCCGTTTTGCAGCCGGGAGATACGATTCTGAGCATGTCTCTAGCCGATGGTGGGCATCTGAGTCATGGAAGTCCCGTGTCGCTCGCGGGGAAGCTGTTTCGCATCGTTTCCTATGGTGTTCGGAAGGACACTGAAACCATCGACTATGACCAGGTAGCCGATCTGGCCCGGACGGAGCATCCCAAGCTGATTGTCGCGGGCGCCAGCGCATACCCTCGCATCATCGACTTTCCCCGTTTTCGTGAGATTGCCGATTCAGTCGGCGCCTTGCTCATGATAGACATGGCCCACATTGCCGGGCTGGTCGCGGCGGGAGTTCATCCTTCACCGGTACCGTATGCAGATTTCGTCACGACGACGACGCACAAGACACTTCGCGGTCCTCGAGGCGGCATTATCCTCTATAAGGAGAAGTATGCCAAGCAACTCAACAGCGCTGTGTTTCCCGGAAGCCAGGGAGGCCCCCTTGAGCATGTTATCGCAGCCAAGGCAGTCGCCCTGAAGCAAGCCGCGTCAACGGAGTTTGTCACCTATCAGAAGCAGGTCCTTGCTAACGCAAAAGTCCTGGCACAGGCGCTAATGGAACACGGTTACCGCATTGTCTCTGGTGGTACAGACACTCACCTTATGCTTGTCGATCTGACCTCCAAGGGGGTTACGGGCAAAGAAGTCCAGGCGCTTGTCGAGACAGTAGGTATCACCGTCAACAAGAATGCCATCCCCTTCGATCCGTTGCCGCCCAGCAAAGCAAGCGGTATACGGCTTGGGACACCGGCTACGACTACTCGTGGCATGCGCGAGTCCGAGATGGTCGAGATCGCTGCCCTGATCGATGAAACGATCATGGCGCGCGACGACGAAGAGAAGCTGGCTCAGATTCGAGCTCGCGTGACCGCGCTGACTGATCGTTTTCCACTATATGCCGGAAAAATGTACTAGGAGATCTGATGGACTACTGTAACCTTCAGGTGCTGAATCATCCGCTGATACGGCACAAACTGACGCTTCTTCGCAACAGGAACACGACGCACAAAGACTTTCGCCAGCTGGCGGAGGAACTTGCCGGACTCATGACGTACGAGGTTTGTCGAAACATGCGAACCAGGCCTTGCCTTATAGATACCCCACTGGAGCCTTACAACGGCCAGGAATTGGAGAACGAAGTGACCATCGTGCCGGTACTTCGAGCCGGGCTCGTGATGGCTCAGGGCATGCTCGACATGATCCCCAACGCCAAGGTCGGGCACATCGGTCTGTTCAGAGATGAGAACACGCTGGAACCGGTTCAGTACTACTGCAAATTGCCCGAGAGTACCGGCGCGTCCGATGTATTTGTCGTGGACCCGATGCTTGCAACTGGGGGCAGCGCCTCCAAGGCTATCTCGCTGGTCAAGGAGCGGCATCCTCGAAGCATCTGCTTTTGCTGTATCATTGCGGCTCCAGAGGGCATCGAAGTACTGCAGCGCGAGCATCCCGACGTGAAGATCGTCACTCTGGAAGTTGACCGTCGCCTGAACGAGAACGGATACATCCTTCCTGGACTTGGCGATGCCGGCGACAGGATATACGGGACAAAGTAGCCCATGCATCTGGTAATCACGCAGGGACAGCTCTGGACGTTTCTTGTAGCGCTGACGCTGAGTCTCGTGCTGACGCCGGTGTTCATGAAACTTGGGCTGCGGCTTGGCATCACAGACAAGCCATCTCTCAGCACTGATACAAACATCGGCCGTCAACGGCACAGGGTTAATCGAAATGTGACGCCTCGCACTGGAGGCATCGCCATCTTCATAGCATTCGTCGTATCCGTGTTTCTCTTCGACCGGCTCACTATGCAGTTGAGGGGGATCCTGATCGGTGGAGGCATCATATTCATTGGCATGCTCCTGGACGACATGTTCGACATCCCTGCCTTGCTGAAGCTGTTGATACAGTCGGTGGCGGCAATCGTCGTCATAGCGTTCGGCGTTCGCGTGACGACCTTCACCAACTTCCTGCACGGGGGATTCTTCCAGCTTGGTATTGGCGGCATCATCCTCACCTATTTCTGGATTGTGGGGATCACGAATGCGCTGAACCTCATCGACGGGTTGGATGGCCTTGCAGGCGGTGTCGCGGCGTTGATTCTCCTTGCGATGTTCTTCTTCGTTGCACTCAAGGGCATGGCGACCATGGGGGGTGTCCTTGTTGCACTGCTTGGTGCAGTCCTGGGATTTCTCGTGTTCAACTACAACCCTGCGAAGGTGTTTCTTGGTGACGCAGGATCCGAGTTTCTTGGATTCATGATTGCGAGTCTCTCTGTCTATGGAGCTCTCAAGCTGCCGACGACCGTCATGCTCATCGTGTCAGTTTTTGCTCTTGGCATTCCTATCGCAGAGACGATCTCAAGCATTTTCCGCCGCGCAGCCAGACACCAGTCTCCCATGGAGGCAGATAACGGACATTTTCACTATCGGTTGCTGTTTCATGGATGGAGTCAGCGGCGCATCACCACACTGTACTACCTGGTGACGTTCATGCTGTGCTCGATCGGGCTGGCTATTGCCCTTCTCGGAGTCCACTGACATGCGTCAGAAAGTCCTTTCCATCTTCGGCACGCGCCCTGAGGCGATCAAGATGGCACCCATTGTGAAGGCGCTGGAGGCGGATACCCGGTTCGAAAGTCACGTACTACTGACCGGCCAGCACATGCAAATGCTGGACGACGTCGTGCAAATGTTCGAAATACTGGTGTGGCGTGACCTCAGCATCATGAAGCAGCGCCAAACACTTCCCTACCTGACAGCGACGCTCGTAACACAGATTTCTGATGCACTGACCGAGTGGCAGCCGGACTTGGTTCTTGTCCATGGAGATACCACCACGACATTCATGGGAGCTCTCGCGGCAACCTATGCGCAGATCCCCGTAGGCCATGTCGAGGCGGGACTCAGGTCTCATCGGAAGTTCAGCCCCTTCCCTGAGGAAATCAATCGCATGCTTACAGATCAGGTTTCCGACCTCTGTTTTGCACCCACCGAGGAGGCCAGGCAGAACCTGCTGCATGCAGGTATTGAAGCGAGCAGCATCGATGTTGTTGGAAACTCCATCGTGGACGCAGTGCAGATGGCCCTGCCTCACCTTCGGGCTCCTGACGTCATGTCGAAGATCCGACCGGGCAGCCCAGTAGTTATCATGACCGCACACCGCCGCGAAAACTGGGATACCGGCATTGCCATCTTCTCGGACGCGCTCGTCAGGCTGTCCAGTTCACATCCGGAATTGACGTTCATCTTTCCGGTGCATCTCAACCCCGTTGTGCGAGAAACCGTGTTCGGAATCGCGTCAGGTTTGCCGAACGTCGTGCTCACCGATCCCCTCCCGTACTTTGATTTCCTGTACATGCTTGAACATTGTGCGGCTGTTCTCAGTGACTCGGGAGGAATTCAGGAGGAGTGCGTAACGCTTCACAAGCCGATGCTCCTGCTTCGCGAGGTTACCGA
>JBAQYC010000258.1:0-2383 GCA_049299835.1 Candidatus Cryosericum sp.
CAGGATGTGCAGGCGGACAGGTGTCGCCTCCGATGCCTGCTGAATGTCGGCAGCGATGACGGCGAAGCCGTCCATGGCGGAGTTGGCGAAGGGAGGCACGTTGCCACGCACCATCACATCTTCCGCAAGCACCAGTCCTGCAGCCTTGTCGAGTGGCATCGTAACCGGTGTCAGCGGTGTCGCTTGGTCCAGTATCGCCTTCAGTGCTTCCTCGATGTTCAGCATGATTCCTCCAGTGGCAGATGTTACAACAATGAGGACTGTCCCCTGTTACACCTGTTACACAAGCAGCTCGCCCGCAACGAAGCGACGGGTCCGGTCGTCACGAGGATTCGTGAAGAAGGTCTCGCGCGGCGCCTGCTCTATGATACGCCCCTCATGCAGGAACGCCACCTGGTCGGCGACGCGACGGGCTTCAAAGATGTCCTGCGTCACGACGACGGCTGTCATACCAAGATCATCCCTCATGTGCAGCAACAGGTCTTCGAGCAGCTTGGTGCCGTATGGGTCGAGGCTGGCGGATGGTTCGTCGAGGAAGAGCAGGCGTGGCCGCAAGGCGAGGGCGCGCGCTACCGACAGACGGGCTGCTTCTCCGCCGGAAAGCGATGAGGCATGCTGACGGGCGCGATCGGCGATCCCTGCCTCGCCCAGTGCAGTCATCGAGCGCTCCTCTGCCTCGGCACGGCTCATGCCGCGCAGCTGAAGCCCATACGTCACGTTGCTGAGCACCGAGCCGCTGAAGATCGCGGGGTGTTGAAACGCGAGCAGCATCTGTCGCCGCAGCGGGAGGAAGCGCCCGTCCTGGACGGGACTTCTCGCCGAGGCGCCATACATGATGGTCGACACGTCGGGGACAATGCCGTCATACGCGACAGTGCCTTCATCAGCGGGCTCCAGCAGTCCGAGGATCCGCAGGAGGGTGGTCTTTCCGGCGCCGTTCGTGCCGAGGATAACTGTGATGCTGCCTGCGAGGACGCTGAGATCGATGTCCCGGAGGACTTCCCGGGCACCAAAGCGCTTGCGCACGCCTCTCGCCGTGATGAGATCAGTCGATGTGGCGGACATTTCCGGCCTCCGACGTGCCCTCACCCAGACGGGACAGGACCACGTTGACGAGGAACGAGACAACCAGCAGGATGATACCGAGAGCGATGGCGCGGTCGAAGCTGCCCTGACGGGTCTCGAGGACAAGCGCTGTTGTGAGCGTACGAGTCGCTCCCTGGATGTTGCCGCCGACCAGCATGGCTGCGCCAACCTCGCTGATAGCGTTCCCGAATGCAGTGATGACGGCACCCAGGATGGCCAGACGCGCCTCGCGGAGCAGGGCGATGGAGGCCTGCGCGCGTGTCGCGCCAAGTGTGAGCGCGAGGTCGAAGACGCCTTTGTCGGCGCCGCGCAGTCCCAGGACCGAGAGCCCTACGATGACCGGGAGTGCCAGCGCGATCTGGGCGGTGATCATCGCCGTCGGCGTGTAGAGCAGTCCGAGCGCCCCCAGAGGTCCGCTGCGGGACAGCAGGAGGTACACGAGGAGGCCTGCTACCACGGGCGGAAACCCCATCAGGGTGTAAACCACATTCATGACGCCTTGCTTGCCACGAAAGTGCGAGAATGCGAGCAGGATGCCAAGAGGGAACCCGGCCAGCGCCGACCAGAACAGGGCGGTCATGGTGACGCGGAGGGATGTTCCCAGGGCCTCGTATGTTCCGGGGTCCAGAGAGAGGATGAGCCGTACGGCCTGGATGAAGCCCCGGCCGATGTCACCCATTCGTGTCCCTCCGCGTCGTGTTCATGCTACTTGTGGATCTCGAGCCGGTACACGTACTTGATACTGCTGACCAGGAATGCGCCCTTGGTCGTCATGAGTGCCATGAAGCCGTCGTCGGTCGAGAGTGTTGTCCCGTTCTTTAGGTACACGACGGTGATCTTCGTACCCGTGCGCGTATTGTAGATGTCGTCGTAGTCGAGGGTCACGTGACTGCCGTCCGTAGCTGTAGCGATGACGGTAAGGCGCCTGGCCGACGCGAGATCGGGCGAGACAGTCTTCAGGATGTCGATGAGTGCAACACCGCCGTAGGGAACCGGTGTCAGCGACTGGTTATTCTGCGGGTAGACCTTGACGGTTGTCACCGGGAACTTGCGCACATCGCCCAGATGGTACGTGACTTCCTTGCCGGTGGGCAGCACGATGTCGAGGCTGCGGGTAGCTTTCCATTCGGTAGAATCTGGATAGAAGAGAGTCTGCCCGTATTGCTCCACGCCAAAACTCTTGATGAGTTCCTGTCCGGGAAGACCGGTCATGAAATCGGCAAATCGAATAGCAAGGTCCACCTTGACCGTTGGGTACTTGGCGGGGTTCACGGGCATGAGCCCGTAGGGATTGAGC
>JBAQYC010000259.1:0-2916 GCA_049299835.1 Candidatus Cryosericum sp.
GACGGGCGGGGACCGACTTGGGCGTGTCCTCCTCCAGGCCCTGCTGGCCCCGTTTGACCAGCTCCTCGACATTTGCAGGCAGCTTGCCGCACAGGTCGAACTTCGTGAAGATGCGAGCCACGTCGTCAAAGGTGGTCGGGTCAGGGACCGTCGGACCGGAGGCGATGCTGTCGAGAGGATCGCCCAGAACGTCCGAAAGGACAAGTGTAATGAGCGTCCCCTTCGTCTTCCGAGCCAGGTTGCCTCCCTTGACCTTGCTGAGGTGCCGCCGCACGGCGTTGATCTCCTGGATGCGCGCGCCACACGCGAGCAGCTGCCTGGTCGTGGTCATCTTGTCCTGCAGGGTGATGCCGTCCCGCGGCAGCGGCAGCAGCGCCGACCCGCCACCGGAGAGCAGGAAGACGATGAGGTCGTCCGGACTGGTGTCTTCGAGGAATTGCAGCACCGCTTTCGCAGCCACTTCCCCCTCCGCGTCGGGCACCGGGTGGCCCGTGGTGAACACAGTGAAGCCCGGCGCTGTGAACTCATACCCATGCGGAATGACCATAATGCCCTTCTCCACCGCACTTCCGAGGACCTCAAGGAGTCCCTCTGTCATCAGGGGAGCGGCTTTGCCGACCGCGACGACGTAGAGGTGGTCGCGTGCCGTGAAGACCTTGTCTTCGATGTGGATCTCCCGTTTGTTCCGGTCGAACCACACGCTCTCCTTGATGTACTGCTTCGGGTTTGCCGCCTTCTTCACCTCTTCGATGATCTGAAGGGCACACTCCTTGAGGTCCATGGTGACTCTTTTCCTATGCGAAGATCAGCCAGAGGACGGCGACGCCGAGGAAGGCCCCAATACCAGTGATGAGGGAGCCCAGCGTCTGCAGCCTGAATGCCTGGTCAACCTTCATATCCGAGAACTTGGCAACAACCCAGAAGTACGAATCGTTGGCGTGTGAGACAACCATGGCGCCGGCGCCGATGGCAAGCACGACCAGCGCTTTCTGGGGCGACGTCGTCCAGCCCAGCTGCTGGAGCATGGGGAACAGGACGGCAGAGGTGGTGACCAGTGAGACCGTTGACGATCCCTGCGCGGTCTTGATGGCTGCGGCGATGATGAATGGCAGGAGGATGCCCATGTGCGCCTGGGCAAGAGTGGTGCCAAGGTAGGTGCCGACGCCGCTTGCCCGCAGGACCATACCAAGAGCTCCGCCGGCGGCGGTGATGACCAGGATGATAGCGGAGGACTCGATGGCCTTGGAGGTCCACTCGCCGAAGACGTCATTGTGCCCCCTGGCCATGGTGGCCGCAATGAAGACGCCAATGATGAGTGCGATGTTGGGGTTGCCGAGGAAGACGCAGAGCGTCTTCAGGAAGCCCGTGCCAAAGGGGTTGCCCGGGAACGCCGCTATCGAGTTCAGGGCAATGAGCACCAACGGCAGGACGATGGGGAGGAACGCCATGAACGTCGAGGGAAGCTTCTCGAAGCTCTTGAGCATGTCCTCATATGACATCTCGGCGTTGGGGTCGATCCAGATCTTCTTGCCGATTCGTGTCGCAAACAGCCACCCGGCCAGCATGGCGGGGATGCTGGCGACCAGGCCAAACATGATCACCAGACCCAGGTCCGCGCCGATGTTGGCAGCCGCAGCAATCGGGCCCGGTGTGGGCGGAACCAGGCAGTGGGTAGCGTACAGGCCCATGCTGAGGGCCGTGCCCATGACGGCTAGTGAAATGCCGGCACTCTGGGCCAGCGACCGGTTGAGAGCCTGCAGGATAACGAAGCCCGAGTCACAGAAGACAGGGATGGAGACGACGTATCCGGAGATGGCCATCGCAAGAGGTGCATTCTTCTTGCCGACCAGCTTGAGGATGGCACGCGCCATGACAAGGGCGGCGCCCGTCTTCTCAAGGAAGTACCCCATGATGACACCGAGGACGATGACGATACCGATGCTTGTCAGGGTGCCGCCAAAACCTCCGGTGATGAGGTCGATCAGGCCCTGTGTCGTCTTGCCGTCGACCGTTTTCGTCAGCAGGATCGGGGTGCCCGTGAAGACAAAGGAAAAGAAGCCGTAGAAGAGCGCTGCGAGGAGCAGCACGAGGAACGCGTTGACTTTGTACCTGGCCGTGAACAGGATAATGAGACCAACCGTAACCACCAGCAAGATCGTCTGAATCAAGCCTGCACTCATCATAACCCTCCCAGGTTATTGTGACGTCTGTTGCAGCCTTTTCAGAACTCTTCGGATCCCTTCGCACCTCCTACCAAAAATGTGAAGAAAATCGCCTTTCCTTGGATAGTTTAGGGTCTCGCAAGAAAATTCAAGGTTTGTGAAGAAACAACAGAAGGGAGGCAAAGTCGCTCTGAAACAGGCGTCAGCACTGTGTGGCGCAGGCGTGGGTCCACGCGCCCCGCCGGTATCCGGCGGCAAAGGGCGACGGCTAGCGGAATGCTTCTGTCAGCAGTTCTCTGAAGAGGTCTGGCCGAGCCTCAGGATGTCTCTACAGCATAGTCCAGGGCACTGCGACGATGTTTCTGGCGAGGTGCAGAACGCGCGTGCCGGTATAGATGATCGCGGCGGCGGGGCATGCCGGCTCCTCTGCCATGTACCAGCGCAGGTGCTCGGTGTCGGACCAGGAGACATGGTCTCTCAGTTTCACCTCGATGGCAGTCTTCTTCCGGTCGCGTTCGACCACGAAGTCGACCTCGTGCAAGGGACCGCGGCGCGTGCGCATAAACCAGGTTGAGAAACTGTCTAAGTCCGCGAGCGCCTGGATGTTCGTGCAGACCAGCGCTTCGAACAGATGTCCAGCCAGCGTGTCGTCAATGGAATCTGGTGTTCTCTTTCCCAGCAGGGAGCAGATGAGCCCGGAGTCGAAGAGGTAGGACTTCCAGTTACGCCGGACTGACTTCACGCTGGCGAGAGG
>JBAQYC010000260.1:0-2959 GCA_049299835.1 Candidatus Cryosericum sp.
CGAAGTCCACGGCCGAGGTAATGGCCTCGAGGCGCTTGTAGGCCAGTGATTCGCGCATGACTCCGTGCGAATGGAAGATATAGGCGTATGCATGGCGTTGGGCGCGGCCCACTCTCCCGCGCAACTGATAAAGCTGCGCAAGCCCAAACCGTTCTCCTTCGTCGACAATGATCGTATTGACGTTGGGAAAGTCGAGCCCTGCTTCGATGATGGTGGTCGAAAGAAGAATGTCATACTTGCCTTCGTAGAAGTCCAGCATGATCTGTTCAAGAACCTCGCTCCTCAACTGCCCATGCGCGACTGCGATGCGAGCCCCGGGGAACAGCCGGGCAAGCAGAGCGAATCGTGCATCGATGTCCATGATGCGATTGTGGACGAAGTACACCTGCCCATGACGCTCCAGTTCAGCCCGAACGGCACGTGTCAACTGTTCCTCGTCAAAAGGCATCAGGAAGGTCCTGATGGGATACCGGCCAATCGGTGGCGTATTGATCAGAGAGATGTCCCGGATACCCACGATAGAAGACTCCAGCGTTCGTGGAATAGGAGTGGCGCTGAGAGTGAGCACATCGACTTCGGCCTTCATCTTCTTGATCTTCTCCTTGTCGAGAACACCAAAAAGCTGTTCTTCGTCCACAATCATGAGGCCGATATCCTTGAAATCCCCTGCCATGTTCAGGACCTTGTGCGTGCCGACGGCAATATCGACGCCCCCCTCGTGGAGGAGCTTGCGATCGGCCGTCAGTTCCCTGGAACCCACCATCCTCGAGAACAGCGCAACCTTGTACCCGATTGGCTCAAAACGTGCCTCGATGTTGCGGAAATGCTGCATCGCCAGGATGGTCGTCGGAGCGACGACGGCGACCTGCTTGCCGTTTGCGACCGCTCGCGCGGCAGCGCGTATGGCGACCTCGGTCTTCCCGAAGCCAACGTCACCGCACACCAGTCGATCCATCGGCTTGCCCGCCTCCATGTCGCTGAGAACGTCAGCGATGGCCTTGGACTGATCAGGAGTCAACTCGTAAGCAAAGGCGTCGACGACCGGCACTTCCAGCTCCGGGTTCGGCTTGAACATGAAGCCTTCGCGGGCGTGCCGTCTGGCGGCAGTTTCGAGCAACTCATGAGCGATACGACGGGCATCTTCCGCGGCTTCCTTGCGGGCCTTCTTCCATTTCCTCGACCCTGGTTCGTCAAGAGTTATCTCCGTACGGTCTCCGACATACTTCTCGAGATAGCCCAGACGTTCGACAGGCACATGGAGCAGCGAGTGATCCTTGTACTCCAGCGAAATGTAGTCGCGGGTAACACCGTCTACCGTCATGGCGGTCATGCCTCGGAACAAGCCTATGCCATAATCCCGGTGGACGACATAGTCCCCCTCGTGCAGGTCCTCAAGGCGCGAGATGGCCTGCGAGAAGCGTGTCGTCTTCCTGGGACTCATCGTGGTCTTCGGGAACAGTTCCTTGTCCGTCAGGACCACGAACCCCTCTGCGGCAAACCCAGCCGAAAGGGAGCCCTTGATGACGGCAAGCCTTGACATGACCGCTGGATCCTCAAGAGTGTCCATGATCAGGTGGCGGGCCTTGTCGGGATTCCATGATACGACGTCGATCGCATTCTCGCCGGGGGCGTGGAGATCCAGGTATGCACCAAGGGAACCCGACAGCGTCAATGGAGGCAGCTCACGGGAAGTCGGTGTCAGGGCGTTCTGAATTGAGGTAGCGGTGAGGGAAACCGATTGCGTGAAACGACTAAGAGCGTGTCTGGCAGTTTGCTCTACCTGGTCGAGCGCGTCGGACGATGGCGCGAAGCCCGCTTGAATAGTCCGGTCCAGCAGTTCCCGCGCAGAGTCGAAGATCTGCGTCAGCTCGGCTTCGGGGTCGACGTCGGCAAACACCGCGACGGCACGGGGCCCAAGCAACCTGGCAAGGCCCCCGCATATGCGCTCAGGATCGGCATACTGATAGAGAAAGTAATTGACGCCTCTGCTGTTCGTCGTGGAAATGAAGGACTCCATATCCTCAAGGAAAGTAGCATCCTGTTCCTCTGTTCCCTCTCGGGTCGTACGCTCCTTGTTCCAGCGTTCTGCAGCCATGGCCACAAAACTCTGCCGCGCTTCCCGGTCGAGCACGACGGGATATGGCGGCAGGATTCCGACCGAAGGCACAGGTTCGACTGACTGCTGCGTCACGGGGTCGAACAGCTTGATACGGCTGATGACATTGCCTTCGAGCACAATACGCGCCGGGTACTCTCCGACCTGTGAGTACAGATCAAACACGTTTCCCCGCATACTGAACTGGCTCATCTCGGTGACCGATGACACCCCTTCATATCCCATATCAAGGAGCCGGCGCGCCAGCGAATGCGGAACAATGCGGTCCCCGACAGTCAAGACTGAAACGAGCTCTGTGAACTCGCGACTGGGGATGGATGGGTCGATCAACCCCTGGATCGTCGTGAAAACAACCGTTTCTGCATGAGCATAGATCTGATCAAGGGCGCGGGCGCGGCTGAAGGACAGCGGGCGCGAGTACTGCGTGTACTCCATGACCTCGACACCCAACTCCGGCAGGACCACAAAGGGGCGAGCGTCAGGAACGGCCCCGGACAATCCGCGGACCATCGAAGACAGTTCCTCGGCACGATCAATGCTGGAACAAACGACGACGAGGGGGCGGTGACTGTCTGCGACCAGTGCCGTCAGCAGCAGTTGCCGATAGCCGTTCGATGGAGTGGACACCGTAATCGGGCCCGGTTGCGCCGGCAGCTGCGCGAATCTGGCAAACAGTCCCGGAGCGCTGGCCTGCGCCTGCTGTCTCAGCAGGTCGAAGGAACCAGACTGCATCAGTCCTTTGCCACCTTGCGGTTGAACATGTCCTGCGCAGTCATCAACCCATCGCAGACAATGGTTCGGACGACGGCCGGTGACTTGGCAATGGCATCGATGATGCCTGCC
>JBAQYC010000261.1:0-3870 GCA_049299835.1 Candidatus Cryosericum sp.
GCGTTGTTCGTCGCAAAAGGCGATATCCTTGTCTTCGTCGACACCGACCTGTCCAATCCCAATCCATCATTTATCACCGGACTTGTCGGCCCCCTTCTCCTGGACGAGCGCCTGAACTTCATCAAGGGTTTCTACCGCAGACCGGTGCGCGTCGTCAACGAGTTCGTGGAAGTGGGCGGTGGCCGCGTCACTGAGCTTGCCGCGCGCCCCCTGCTGAACCTCTGGTATCCAGAACTCGGCGGGTTGTTCCAGCCGCTTGCCGGGACCATCGCGGCGCGTGCCGGGGTCCTGCGTGATTTGCATTTCCTGACCGGTTATGGCGTCGAGATCGGACACGTCATCGAGTATGCCCACAAGTATGGCATCGAGGGTATGGCACAATCCGAGCTGGGCGAGATCATCCACCGGAATCAGCCCCTCGAAGCACTCTCCAAGATGTCGTTCCAGGTCCTCGAGGCATTCTTCAGATTGTCGCAAAACCTGATGGTCCCCGGCGCTATTGACCGCATGAACGGGATCCTGCGGCAGCCTTTCCTGTCGGACACGGGGTTCACGCTCTACCAGGCACGTCTCGGGCAGGAGATGAGAGCTCCCGTCTCGTCGCTGCCGGCTCCCGATACTTCCACTTCGGCCATACCGCCCGCATGAACAACCAGCCCGGCATAGCTGCAAACGACGCTCAGAACCAGCCCTGGTGGAAACGAGGCATCATCTATCACTGCTACGTCCGCAGTTTCATGGACGGCAATGGCGACGGTATTGGAGATATCCCCGGACTGATCAGCAAGCTTGACGTCCTGCGCGACAACACGCCCTCGTCGCTTGGTATTGAGGGATTGTGGCTGTCACCCGTCTACCCGTCACCCAACCGCGATTTCGGCTACGACATCTCCGACTACCGCTCGATCGATCCCGTGTACGGCACAATGGACGACTTCGACCACCTCGTGGCCTGTACCCGCTCGCGTGGCATCCACCTTATCATGGACCTCGTCGTCAATCACAGCTCGACCGAGCACAACTGGTTCAGGCAGGCCCGCATATCCCGGAAGAATCAGTTCCATGACTACTACCTCTGGAACGACGGAATCGGCGGCAGACCTCCCAACAACTGGGGTTCGGCATTTGGAGGCTCGGCCTGGGAATGGAACGAGCAGACTCATGAGTTCTATCTGCACAGCTTCCTCAAGGAACAGGCTGACCTGAATTGGCGCAACCCCCGACTTCGTGAGGAGATCCATGACATCATGCGGTTCTGGATGGGCCGGGGTGTCGACGGTTTCCGTCTCGATGTCGCCAACTACTACGTCAAGGACGACCAGCTTCAGGACAACTCCCACGAATTCGTCGCTGTTCAACCCATGCCCGGCAATCCTTCGAAGACGCTGTCCATACCGATGTCACGCGAGGTGTATGACCACACCGTGGATCAGCCGGAGACGCACCACGCTCTGCGGGGAATGCGCCGCGTCATCGACGAGAAGCCCGGGCGCATGATGGTCGGAGAGATCACTCAGCACACGCTGGACCAGGTTCTCTCCTACTACG
The DNA here is from genome assembly GCA_049299835.1 of Candidatus Cryosericum sp. Classification (GTDB taxonomy): domain Bacteria; phylum Caldisericota; class Caldisericia; order Cryosericales; family Cryosericaceae; genus Cryosericum. The sequence goes on from JBAQYC010000261.1 coordinate 1,549, forward strand.
GGAACGGTGACAACGAGTTGAACCTGGTGTTCAACTTCTTCTTCTTCGTCCGACGCTTCCGGGCATCAGACTTCCGAACTATCATCCGGAGAACGATGGATCTCATGCCTGAGGGCGCCTGGCCCGCATGGGTCCTCAGCAACCACGACGTCGTCCGCGCAGTATCACGCTACCATCTGACGCTCCCCATGACCAGGACCATGATGGGACTTCTCCTTACACTCAAAGGGACTCCATTCCTTTACAACGGAGAGGAGCTGGGGCTTGCCAATACAAAACTTCCGAAGGGACTTCTTCAGGATCCCGTTGGCAAGAGATACTGGCCCCTGCCGGTCGGCCGGGACGGTGAACGTACGCCGATACCATGGGATACGACACCGGGCGCCGGCTTCACCACGGGACACCCCTGGCTCCCCATCAGCGCTTCCGGGGCAACGTACAGTGCAGAGTCGGCTGACCCGGCTTCGGTGCTGAGCTTCACGAGACGACTCTCGTGGTTCAGGTCGCACCATCCCGCGCTGACCACAGGCGACATGTCCATCGTCGACGGTCCGTCTGACACTTGCCTGTGCTTCACGCGAAGTTCTTCAGCGGAGCACATGACAGTAATGATCAACCTGTCAGACCGGACCATCACGATCCCACGAGGCAGCTTCACGTCAGACCAGAATCCTCTGTTCAGCTCAGAAGAACAGCCATCCATGGACATCCTGGCTCCCTGGGAGGTCAGGGTCAGCGGCGAGGATTAGTCTGAGGATGCACCCCGCGGGGTCCTGTCTGTCACGTCGCGCCCCAGGACAATGACCGAATGTGGACTGTGAGTCGTGGTGACCAGTACCCCGCTGATCTGAAGCAATCGCAGTTCTCCTGCTGCGTTTGCCACATGGACCACCTCGTATCCCGCGCTTCCGTCTGCGACTGTCTGCTCGATGAACGCGATCATATGGTCACGGTCGGCTGATGTGACGAGATCAGCCAGATCCTTGCCCCTGAGTTCAGAGGGGTAGGTACCCAGGAACTCGCACATCCGCAAGTTCGCAAAATCGATGGTCCGGTCAAGGTTCAGGACACAAACGTGCTCAGGCGATCGTTTCAGGAACATGTCCACCTGTTCCTGACTCCGTTGTGTCTGGTGCTCCTCTCTGCGCAGTTCCGTGACGTCGAACCCGATACCGGCCACGCTGACGACGGAACCACGGACGTCGAAGACCGGTATCTTGATCACCTGAAACTTGATCTGCCCGTCACCATGCGTCTCAGTGTACTCACGCTCCCAACGGCGTCCCGTCGCAACAACGATGTCGTCGGTCTGTTCGAATTCTCTTGCCCGCTCCGACTCATAGAGCTCCCGGTCCGTATGCCCCAGCAGATGAGCCAGCGAACGGTCTGTCCACGTCGGTCTCGCCGGGTTGTACTGCGCCCACATAAGGTTTGCAGCCTGGTACCGATGGTCGAGCGTCTTGAGCCAGACAGCTACCGGGAGGTTATCCATCAATGCTCGAATAAAGGCACGCGACTCCTCCAGTGCCTCCATGCTCTCCTGCCGGGCAAGGAACTTCTGCTGCAGGATGAGAGCGCGAACCGCCATCCAGACCAGAACACCACTGGAGAGAGCTGCGACTGCCATCAGCATCTCCTGGGCACCGCTCAGGCTGTCAGAGAAATCACCCAGAAGGGCACTCCATACGACCACGTACAGGCACGCCGCCAGTGTGGCTCCACTCCTTGCCCGCCTGAACCACCATTTCGGCTTTCCCGTCCCTCTTTCTGCGTTGTGATGAGTACTGGTTCCCGGACTGTTCAGATTCATCCGTCCACCTTCTCTCTTAACATCCTTGAGCGTAGCCATCATGGAGGACCTGTCAAACAAACCCGAAGGGCGTCTGCCGTCCAAAGCCTCTCCTTGACAAACAAAGACGGCCCGCTAGAACGTTCATGGGCAGGACGGCCGGTTATATCGCTGGACGAAGATACGATAGCGGATACCCTCTGCCGGATACCCGATGGCGTGCCGGTTTACGCCGACTGGAGGCAACGATGAAAGTCAGCATTATTGGTGGAGGCGGAACAAGAGTTCCGATTCTCGTAGGTGCTCTTCTTGACCTTCAGGAACGGCTCGACCTTACCGAGATCTCGCTGATCGACCCCGATACCGAACGGTTCGCCGCCATGGACAAGGTCATAGCAGCCATTGTCCAGGACGGAAGCAGTACCGTGGAAATCTCGCACCCAGCTACGTTCCGCGAGTGTGTGACCGGAGCCTCCTTTGTCATCGCCGCCATTCGTGTCGGTGGTGACCATATGCGCACGCTGGACGAGCGT
>JBAQYC010000262.1:0-3928 GCA_049299835.1 Candidatus Cryosericum sp.
GATGAGGGCCAGTGCTCCACCCTGTGTTGTCAGTAAGTGCTATCACCTGGCCACGTTTCACAGATTGGCCCTTCTTGGCAATGAACGATTTGAGATGTCCAAAGACCAGGGTCATGTGCTGGCCGCATTGAAGCATCAGCATGTTGCCGTACCCCGAGAATCTGCCTTCATACTCAACAATGCCGTCAGCGGGAGCCCGAAGCGTCGTTGACATCGGACAGCCCATGTCGATGCCGTTATGCATCTCTCTGACACCGTTGATCGGGTCGTTGCGCATCCCAAAGAGCTCGGTAATGTGAATAGTACCGGGAATCGGCCACAGAAGCTTTCCTGTCGGCTCGTTGCCAGGATGTTGTTGCCGATAGATCTCGTCGACAATCTGGTCGATGAGCTTGTTTTCCCGTGCGATTTCGTTCTGAATCCGCTTGTCGTCGGCGGTGTATTGGCTGCCTTTGGCTGCCAGGTAGTTCAGAGTTTTCTGCGTAGCAGCTTTCTGCTGTGCCAGAAGGCTTGCCTGTTCTTTCTTGAGCGCGTAGACCTGTTCCAGCTGGCTCTTCGTTTGCGCATAGTCAGTACGGTCCGATTGCAGAGCGAGTTTCTGTGTGCTTACTGCAGAAAGGGACGCCGTGATCTGCTGAAGGACGGCTGAGACGCCTTGCTGGGCTTCGACGGTGGCATTGAGGTCTCCTCCTGTGAAGGGAAGACCGGCAACATCGAGGTTCGACACATGGTAGAGAAGATCGATCGACGACTCGATTCCAGCTGAAAGCTCGCCGTATTGCTTCTCCCTGGCGGCAATTTGAGCCGCAGTCTTGGTGAGGAGCGTCTGGAGCTGGGTGATGCGACTGTCGATGTCTCCTATGTCGCCTTCCAGCTGGTCCACTTGTTCGTTGAGCGCGGTGAGTTGGCTCAGAAGGCTGTACTTGGCTGACTTGTTCTCGTTGATCAGCTTCTGTATCTCCTGAAGCTGAGCCTTCAACTTGTTCATCTTCGTCTGGGCAGCCTTGAGATCACTCGTGAGGTCTCCTTCGACCCCCGGAGCGACAACGGAGGCACAGACGAACAACGAAAGAATCAGGACGATGGCAGTAAGAAGTCTCATAGTTTTCATTCGAGCAGCATCTCCTCTCGACGCTGTTCCTCATCGATACGATACGCCAGCAGCGTTGCGATGACACAGGCCAGAAGGAGGCAGGCCAGGGATGCCAGCAGGACGACGGAGGCTGCTCCAGTATAGACGATCCCGGCAGGTTCGGGTGTAACCCACGAGAAGGACGCCTTGAGGCGCATCGTGGAGTAATTGATGACGCCGGGGAGGACAACTACGAAGACGATAGATGCGAGCGCCCAGACGGCGACCAGGTGAGCTGGCGTCGACAGGAGGACCTGGTTGCTGCTGGCGCCGACGATGCTGAGTACTGCAGTTTCTTTCCGCTTGCCGTTGATAATGCTGAATGCCATGAGGCAGAAACCCGCAATGAAAAGAAAGCCGGCGAGAATCAGTACATAGACCAGGAGGCTGTGGATAAATGCATTCGCATTGGCCATTCCCTCTACTGAACCCTCGTCATACTCCACGGTTTGAACGCCGGCAAGGGAGCGAAGTTCAGCGGCAAGGCCAGCAATACCCTGTGCAGAAACTGGATAGACCCGGATGAGAGGCGGGATCGGATTCCGTGTCAGATCACTAAATACGCTTGCAAACTGCGGATACTGGGCCTCAAGCTTCTTCAGGCCGTCTGCGGGACTCACATATTCCGCTCGGGCAACAGCTTCATCTTTCTGCATCTGGTCGAGAAGAGTCTGAATCGAAGTCTGGTCCAGGCCGCGCAGAAGATACACGTTGATGGAGTGTGTGCTCTCGATCTCGGCAATAGTGTGACGCACGTCGATAGACATTGCATAGATGCCGGCGCTTGCAACCATAAGAATCGCTATCAGGATCGAAATGACTACAGTACGAACGGGATGTCTTGCAAGGTCTCGCAGTGTCTGCTTCAAGGTGAACATATCAGAAGTTGCCCTCCTCGACCTTCCGTCCACCGCGAAGCCGCACGAACGGCAGCCGCGTTGACTGGACGAGGTATAGATCATGTGTTGCCATAAAGACGGTGGCACCCTTGCGGTTGGCGTCATGGAGGACCTCGACGATCTTCTCTCCGTTGCTCAGATCGAGGTTTCCAGTCGGTTCGTCCGCAAGGATGATATCAGGCTTCGCGATGAGAGCGCGGGCGAGAGCTACGCGTTGTTTTTCGCCTCCAGACAGGGAACAGCAAAGACGACGCTGATATCCCGCGAGGCCGACCTGGTCCAGGTACTGGTCGACCTCCTGACTGATGGTTCCTTTGGCTACGCCTCGGACAGCGAGTGGCAGTGCCACGTTTTCAAACACGCTGCGGTCGAAGAGAAGCATGTAATCCTGGAACACCATGCCGATTCTCCGTCGCAGAGACGTGAGTGAAGTGCCGTGAGCCGCCGCCGTGTCCACTCCATCAACCAGGATCGTGCCGTTTGTCGGCCGTTCGGCTCGATAGATGAGTCGCAGAACCGTGCTCTTTCCTGCACCTGACTCGCCGGTCAGAAAGACGAATTTTCCGGGACCCACCTTGAACGTAATGTCCCTGAGGCCATAGTACCCATCATCGTATCTCTTCGAAACGCTCAACATCTGTATCATCAGCGTGTACCCAGCTCCTTGAAGCCGAGACCCAGAGTCTCAGTGACGTCCCTGATGGCCACGAACGCATCCGGATCAACCTCATGGACAATCTGTTTGAGGTGTGAAATCTGGCTTTGGGGGACGACACAGAACACAACTTCCTTGGGTTCGCCCGTGAAGCCGCCAGCTGCAGTGAATTTTGTCACTCCGCGATCCAGTTCGGCCATGACCTTATCGGTGATGGCCTCCGGTTGGCTGCTGACCACCCAGGCCGCCTTCGAGAAGGAGATTCCTTCCTGCACGAGGTCGATCGCTTTCGCAGAAATGTAGAGTGATAGAATCGAGTAGAGTGGTATCGTTACACTCCGGAATGCGATACCTGAGAAGGCAATGATGATCGTGTCGATGATCAGCAACGTTGTCCCAAAACTCAGCCCGATGCGTTCGGACAGCAGCTGGGCAAGGAGGTCGGTGCCACCGGTGGAACCGAAGAAGCGGAAGATGATGCCGATCCCGATCCCCATGACTACCCCGGCGTAGATTGCCGAGAGAAGCATGTCCACATGGAAGCCATGTGTGTATGGCACGATAAGATCGATAAGGATTGACGATACGATCGTTGCATACACTGAACGCCACAGGAATGCTTTGCCCAGTCTCCTGATGCTCATCAGGAAGAGCGGGGCATTAAGAACAATGATGGTTACGCCGATGGGCACGGGCTTGAAGAAGTGATTCAGAACGATCGCGAGTCCTGAGACGCCCCCGGGAGCCAGATCCTGAGGGATAACAAAAAGGACAAACGAAAGGGCGTAGACGCAACACCCGATCGTTATGCCGACAACGTCACGTACTGCTCGAACGACGATCTTACGCGTCATGTCGTACACTAGCAAGAATAAAGTCCTGCAAGTCGCCGTCAAGGACTGCGTCAACATTCCCCTTCTCGAGACCGGTACGGTGGTCTTTGGCCAGCTTGTATGGCTGGAGGACGTATGACCGGATCTCGTTGCCCCATTCAGCTGACTTGAAGGCCCCGCGTACTTCCGAAATCTGGGCATCGCGCTGCAGTTCCCGCTGCACAAGGAGCCTCGATTTGAGGACGGCCATTGCCATTCGCTTGTTCTGCAGCTGTGAGCGTTCGTTCTGGCAGCTGGCCGAGATGCCCGTTGGGATATGCGTGATGCGCACCGCAGTAGCAACCTTCTGCACGTTCTGGCCACCATGACCCGAAGCATGATAGACATCTATGCGCAGGTCACCTTCAGG
>JBAQYC010000263.1:0-1985 GCA_049299835.1 Candidatus Cryosericum sp.
TACCCGAGTGAACGACGCATGGTCAGAATGACTGTTGTTCTGTACGTGCAATGATTTCCTCCTGCAAGCCTGTCGTCAGATCGCAGAAGAAGTCACTGTAGCCAGCTACGCGCACAATGAGATCACGATACTTGTCCGGCTCGGCCTGCGCCGCACGCAGTGTCGCCGCCGTGACGACGTTGAACTGGATGTGGTGGCCGCCCAGCGTGAAATAGGAACGAACCAGGTGCGTAAGTGCGTCCAGTCCGACTTCTCCTTCTACCAGTGATGGCGAGAATTTCTGGTTGAGGAGAGTGCCGCCGGTGCGCACATGATCCATGCGGGCCGCTGATCGGATGACCGCGGTCGGGCCTTTCCGGTCTGTCCCCTGAACTGGCGAGATGCCATCCGACAGGGGCTGCCATGCCTTGCGACCGTCCGGCATTGCACCGGTCACCGACCCGAAGTAGACATGCACCGTCGTCGACAGATAGTTCACATGATACGTCCCTCCCTTGGTGGTTGGGCGACCGTCGATAGCCTCAAAGACGACGTCGAACAGTTGTGCCAGGATGTTGTCAGCAAGCGGGTCATCATTGCCGTACCTGGGTGACCGGTTCCACAGCAGAAGCCGTGTCTTCTCGTGACCTGCGAAATCGGCGTCGATGGCTGCCAGGACCTCGTCCATGGTCAGGTCCTTCTGGTCAAAGACATGAGCCTTCAACGCCGAGAGGCTGTCGGTGCAACTCCCCGGCGCCGTGACCTGGATGTAGGTCGAGTTGTACCGCGGGCCCCCATCGTTGTAGTCACGCCCGCGCGCAATACAGTCCTCCACGAAGAGCGACAGGAACGGAGCCGGCATCTGCTCGGCATACAGCCGTTCGATCACGTTGTTGCCACGTACCTTGATGTCCACGAAGTGGTACAGCTGTGCCGTGAATGCTTCAAACAGCTCGTCGTAGCTGGAAAATGACCGTGGATCACCCGTGTGCAAGCCGATGACCTTGCCAGTGCGTGGATCCAGACCGTCATGCAGGGTCACTTCGAGGATCTTGGGCAGGTTCAGATAGCCGGTGAGGATGTACGCTTCGCGCCCGAAGGCACCCGTTTCGACGCAGCCGGACGTACCGCCCATGCGGGCGTCGACCACCGACTTCCCCTGGCGGAGCAGCTCCTCGACGACCATGTCGGCATTGAACACAGACGGCTGGCCCCAGCCTTCCCGGATGATCTCGGCCGCCCGTCGCAGGAACCGGTCCGGGCTCTTGCGGCTCAGCTGGATGTTGGAGGAGGGCTGCAACAGGTGCATATCGTCAATGACGTCGAGCAGGAGGTAGCTGACCTCGTTCACACCATCCGAACCGTCCGGGCGCAGTCCGCCCACGTTGATATTGGCAAAGTCCGTGTATGTGCCGCTTTCAGCAGCAGTGACGCCGACTTTGGGCGGCGCAGGCTGGTTGTTGAACTTAACCCAGAAGCACTCCAGGAGCTCCATGGCAGACTCACGAGTCAGGGTGCCGTCAGCGAGCCCCTTTGCATAGAACGGCTCCAGGTGCTGGTCCAGGCGTCCCGGGCAGAATGAATCCCAAGTGTTCAGCTCGGTCACGACCCCAAGGTGCACAAACCAGTAAGCCTGAAGTGCTTCATGGAAGGTACGGGGAGCGTGCGCCGGTACCCATGAGCACACCTCGGAGATACGCAGGAGTTCTGCCTTGCGCACATCGTTGTGCTCTGCACGGGCCATCGACCGTGCCAGGTCTGCGTTGCGCTTCGCATAGGCCATCATCGCGTCTGCGGCGATGGCCATGGCCCGCAGCTCCTCACGGCGTGCCGTTGCCTGCGCGTCGTTCAGAAAGTCGAGGCGTGCAATGGCGTCTTCCACCTCTGCCTTCAGATCCAGCAACCCTTTGTGGTAGATCACATCGCCAAGCACGGTGTGTCCCGGCGCCCGCTGCTCCATGAACTCGGTAAACACGCCGGCTTCATAGGCGTCCTTCCATTCCGGC
>JBAQYC010000264.1:0-1813 GCA_049299835.1 Candidatus Cryosericum sp.
GTCCTGACGACTCGCGAGGCCGCCCAGATGATCCGCGAAGCGGGTCTCGACTTTGCAAACCTGCCTGACGAGGATTTCGACAAGCCGCTGGGTGAATCGACCGGCGCAGCCGTCATCTTCGGGGCCACAGGTGGCGTCATGGAAGCTGCTCTGCGCACTGCATATGAAGTCGTCACCAAGAAGTCACTGGCGAAGCTTGACTTCGAGGACGTACGTGGGCTCGAGGGCATCAAGACCGCCGATGTCGACATCGATGGACTGACACTGAAGGTTGCCGTCGCGAACGGACTCGGGAACGCCCGCGTCCTTATGGAACAAGTGCAGAAGGGCGAGTCGCCGTATCACTTCATCGAGATCATGTGCTGCCCTGGTGGCTGCCTCGGTGGCGGTGGACAACCCATTTCACAGAACCCCGACATCAAGAAGAGGCGCGCCGAGGCCATCTACCGGGAGGATGCCGGCAAGCCTATCCGCAAGTCGCATGAGAATCCGGAGATCACACAGATCTACAAGGATTTCCTGGATGAGCCGAACAGCGAGAAGGCACATCACCTGTTGCACACGGAATACTGCGATCGCAGCTGCGAGTAAAACGGCAGGACAGAGAGGCGTCCGCTTGTTGCGGGCGCCTCCAACGCTCCAGAAGAGCGAGGGGAAGTACGTCAATGGACAGCACGAAGCATGTTGGAGTCATTGCCATCATCATCAGCAAGCGTGAGACGACGGCCCCGAAGGTCAACCAGATACTCACCAGACATGGAGACCTCATCATCGGCCGTCTGGGACTGCCCTATGGGGACCGCGGTCTGCATGTGATCTCGCTCATCGTCGATGGCGAGAAGGAACAGCTGCAGGATTTGAGCGCTGAGTTGACCGCTGTACCGGATACCATTGTCGAATCGACGATGAGCCCGGTCTGCCTCCCCTAGTCAGCTAGTCAGTTCTGAGGCAGGTGCGAGAGGGGTACCCGGCGGTGGCAAGAGAGCGCTGCAGCAGGCACCAGACAGTACCAGCCGTCTACGTCAGTCAGGGAAGTGGAAAAGGATAGTAGCAGCAGGACAACGTAGAAAATCGTTTCAGCAAGGAATGTGTGTGAAACGATCGGCGCTCGGGTGGTTTCCATGTGATAGAGCGCGGTCGGCTTTTTTGAGGGGAGCAGCAGTGCTCCGGGAAAAAAACGATCAGGGAGGAAACCATGGAGTTGGACAATAGCACTCGACCAGCCGGGCAGGCGCAGCCGCTGAGCGATGAAGACAGGCTTTTTCTGCGTGAGCTGGTAGAGACAAATCGCATAGAGCATCACGGTCGCCTGTCGTACATGGATATCATGTTCGACCTTGAGCATCGCTACGGAAACTCCCTCCCGGGCCCCGTGCTTGGTGAAGTTGCACGACTCGTCGAGACCTCACCTGCACAGCTGAACGGATTCGTCACCTTCTACACGATGTTGTCGACCACTCCCCGGGGAAAGCATGTCATCCGCGTGTGCACAAGCGGGCCATGCCATGTGTCGGGTTCGCCGGCGATACTGACCAGCCTCAGACAGCTGCTCGGCGTCGATGTTGGCGAGACGACGCCGGACGGCGAGTTCACGCTTGAACGGTCGAGCTGCCTGGGCATCTGTGGGGTCTCCCCGGCACTCACGATCGACGATGATGCATATGGAAACCTCACGCCGGAAGACTTGCCACGTATTCTCGACGCAAAGCGCGCGGGAGGTGCACAGTGAAACTGTTCTCGACCCAGATTGTTGTTCCTGTCGATTCCAACTCTGTTCTCCAGGGCGCTCTGGAAGTGAAGCACGTCCTGGAAG
>JBAQYC010000265.1:0-1760 GCA_049299835.1 Candidatus Cryosericum sp.
GATTTCTCCTGTAACCTTTTCTCTCCTGTCACCGTACGCTTGGTGAATACGTAGAGCAATCGACCGCGGAGAGGAGCAGGTGGATGGAAGCAGTGGCTGACCGCGAGCTCTTCGCCCAGTTGATGGCGGAGAGCGAGCGTCCTGTGTATGCCTTTCTGGCGACCAAGGTCCGGGAACGGACGACGGCGTCGGACATTGCACAGGAGGCTTTCTTTCTGGCATACAGGAGATTTGACTCCTATGACAGAAGTCGTCCTTTTCTCCCGTGGGTCATGACGATCGCGTACAACTGCCTGGTCGATTACTGGCGCAAGTCGACGCGCGAAGGCGGGGATTTGCCGGACGAGCAGATCCTGGCGGCTCCCGAAAAGGACCGGGATGATGAGTGGAAACAGCAGGAGATTGTAGAGGCAATGACACGCATTTCTCCAGAAGACAGCACACTGCTGACAATGTTTTATGCCGAAGAGTGCTCTCTGGCGAAAATCGGCGGACGGCTTGGTATTGCCGAAGGAACGGCGAAAGTCCGGTTGTTTCGGGCGAGAGCCGCATTGAAGAAGCAGGTGGAAGCCCTGCATGAGCGAGGTGCTTCATGAACAACCAGTATCTGACGGACGAAGATCTGGAACGCATTCTCTCCAGCACCTTTTCGTTCCCCCCCGACCTTGTTCCGCCACCAGGGTTTGCCTGTGGAGTATGGGAACGCATCGACGTGTGGGAGGCGGAGCAGGAGCGGAAGAGAGAACCACGCAGCATCCTGGCTCGTCTCATGGGAACGCGCATGAGGAATGGGGAACCGCTGGTCGTCCTTGCGGCAGCGCTATTGTTTGCGGCTCTGTTCGTTGGGCTGTTCCTGACCGGAACCTACGTACTTGCCGCCCATTCGTCTGTTATCATGAGGGTTGCACAGGTCGTTGTCGGACCCAATCTCGACGAACTCAGATCCCTGTTGATCCTGTGTACACTGACCGCCGTGGGTGGAATACTGCTTGGCAGCCTCGCCCTGAGTGAGCGCCTGTTTGGTCAGAACGGAGGATCGGCTGCATGATGCAATCTGCTTCCATGACCGGGCAAAGGCGTGTCCTGGTTGCCATCCTCGTCGTGAGTATGATCGTCATCGGTTCCGCCGTCGTGACGCTGGTGACGCGGAACGGGGGATTCAGGATCATTCCGGCGTTCGCGGAGGGCACAATCCTCGAGGTCCCGGGTGGTTCTGCGAGCACGATATCAATCACAGGGGACAGCCTCGAGGTCGTGGTGGCAACATCCCCGGCAGTGACCTCAGGGAGCATCGTTCTCGGCAGCGAGGGGTTCCATCGTGACTTTCGCGCGAAAGACGGCACATACGGCTTGCGCCTCGATGGGCTCTCTTCTGCCCAGGCCGGTGTCAGGCGCCTGACAGTCGTGGTTCCAGAGAATGGAACACTGACACTCACGCTTGTCGGTGAAGCCCGGGTGGTTCTGGATCAGGCTCGACTCAAGGAACTGCGGCTGGCCGGCGCATCCTCCGCCTTGCATCTTGATGCCTCAGAATCGGGATCAATCATTGAGCTAGTCGAGATCGAGAATGTCACTGGTGGTTTCTCGACGGCGCACCTTGGGAATCTGGACATGACGGACCTGGTTATCGGCAACATCACTGGCAGTTATGATCTCGACTTCTCGGGGTCGCTGAACAGACACTGCGACGTGACACTGCACACCGCTGTGGGAAACGGTATAGTGCGTATTCCCAGTAAACCAGGAGCGCGGCTTTCTGT
>JBAQYC010000266.1:0-6350 GCA_049299835.1 Candidatus Cryosericum sp.
CCTCGTGAACGCGGTTCACTTTGATCACCCGGAACTGCTCCCCGCCATTCTGGGAGCGTGCGAAGAAACCACGACCGGAGTCATCCGTGACCGTGCGCTGGCTCGCGCGGGCAAACTGTCGTTCCCGGTCATCGGGGTCAACGAGGGATTATGCAAGCACCTCTTCGACAACCGTTTCGGCACAGGGCAGTCAGCCTGGGATGGCATCCTGCGGACGACCAATATGAACGTCGCCGGCAAAGTCGTGGTCGTTGCCGGGTTCGGATGGGTTGGCAAAGGCGTAGCCATGCGTGCCAGGGGCCTCGGCGCCCAGGTCATTGTCACAGAGATCGATCCCGTCAAAGCTGTCGAAGCGCACATGGAAGGATATCAGGTCATGCCTATGCTGGAGGCCGCCAGAATTGGTGAGATCTTCATTACATGCACTGGCGACACCAGGGTGATCACCGGAGAACATTTCGCAGTCATGAAGGACGGACCAATCCTGTGCAATGCAGGGCACTTCGATGTCGAAGTCGACGTTCAGTACTTGCGGGACAAGGACCTTCAGCATCACGAAGTGCGGCACAACATCGAGGAATACGTCTGCGACGGCAAACGCTTCTATGTCCTGGGCGAAGGCCGCCTTGTCAACCTGGCATGCGCCGACGGACATCCTATCGAGATCATGGACCTCACATTCGCGTTGCAGGCGTTGTCGGCCGAGTACCTGGTCAGACATCGGCAATCACTGCCCAATGAACTCATCAATGTGCCCGAGGACATCGACGACATGGCATCGAGAGCATTCCTTGCGTCCCGTGGCCTGGCCATCGATACGCTGACTGAAGAGCAGCGAGGATATCTCGGCTCCTACTAGACCTCAGAAATAGACACTGGGTCTCCCAGAACAGATGGCCGGACGTTGCGTCCGGCCATCTGTGACAAATCGTTCAGGACGCGGTCCTAGCCGAGAGCGTACCAGTCACCCCCGTCGCGCTTCACGCGATACAGCGCTTCATCCGCTCGCTTGATGACGTCGTCGGCAGATTTGTCCTTGTAGTCCACCATCGACCCGCCGACCGAAACAGAGACCTCGATCACGCTTCCTTCGGCATTCGGCGATGACAGCGTAGAGTGATGGACTAGCTCGACGATGCGCTGGCTGAGCTTCTCGACGCCCTCGAGCTCGATGAGTGGGCACACGATGATGAACTCGTCACCACCGAACCGGGCGAGAAAATCCATCGAGCGCATCGTGCGTCGTACGACAGAGGCCACGAACTTCAGAGCCTCGTCTCCCGCCAAGTGTCCAAACGTGTCATTGATGTTCCTGAATTTGTCGATGTCGATCATGACAAGTCCAAACCGCTGGAAATGCCGCTTGAACAGTCCATATTGCTGTTCCAGGATCGTGTTGATGTACCGTCGATTGTACAGACCGGTCAGCTGGTCGACGATCGACACGTCGGACAGCTGCTTCAGCTGGTCAGCAAGAGCGCTTCCAGCGGCCGATTGAAGCTCGCCAAACACCTCTACGCCGTACTGTTCGTCTCCGATCTGCAGCACGGAAGTCTTGACATAGACGGCGATGCGCTCTCCGTCCTTGCGCTTGAGAAAAACCTCCTTGACGTCCTGTCGTTCGCCGGTTTCGATACATTTCTGCAGCGGACATCCGTCGAAGCACAGGTTCTTGCCAAGCATGTCGGTATGCACCAGGATGTTGTCATAGCAGTGCCTGTTCAGGACCTCGTCAGACGAATAGCCGGTAATGCGTTCCGCACCCTTGCTCCAGAAAACGATCTCCCGCTCCCTGGTGGTCACATACACGCCGTCCGAGACAGCGTCCAGGATGCTGCGCAGATTGTCGTCGGGTACTCCCGTTGTCATTTCATCCTCCAGATTGGCGCAAATCGTGAACCCATTTCCTGATCATGAAATCATGACGACGACGGGAGTGTGGTCTGAAGGTTTCTCCCAGCGCCTTGGTTCGACGTCGACCATACAGTCGGCGACGTTTGCAGACAGCGCCTCCGAACCCCATGCATAGTCGATGCGCATGCCCATGTGGCGTTTGAACATGTTCATGCGATAGTCCCACCAGGTGAACTGCTGTTCGCTGTGGAACTTGCGGAAAAGGTCGACAAACCCCCACTTGCGCAGGCTCTCGAGCGCGTCACGCTCTTCCTGCATGAAACCGATGGCATCCTGCATCTCCCCGGGAGCCCAGACATCCTGAGGGTCCCGGGCTACATTGAAATCTCCCATGAAGAGCAGGGGATGGTCCCTGCGATACGTCGTATCAAGGTAGGCCCTGAACTCCCGGAAGAACTGAAGCTTGTGCAGAAACGCGTCGTCGCCACGTTCGCCGCCATGCGGCAGATATCCGTCGATCAGTGTGAGACCCCCGACATCCACTGCCAGGATCCGGCTCGGGTCATTCCCGGCCCAGCCCTTGACTATACCGGAGAGAGGCAGCCTGGACACAATGGCGACGCCGTTGTAGGTCTTCTGTCCCGACATGGCGACCTTGTATCCCAGAGACTCGAACTCTGAGGCAGGAAATGTCTCGTCGACCGTCTTGGTCTCCTGCATGGCGAGAACGTCCACCTGCGACTCCTGCAGCCACCTCTGGACGACCGGCAGGCGAGCGCGTACTGAATTTACGTTCCATGTCGCGATCTTCATGGGTCACTCCTCATGAACATTGCAGGCAGGTTTCCGCCCGACTGCACGACCTCTGCCCACCGTTCTCGCCATGGCGGCTGCAAGCCGCTGTCTGTCCCACAGTTCGACCCGCGACCTGGCTGCCAGCACTCGGGCAGACTCCGTAAACCCGCTGCTCGCGACGACCATGCCACGCGTACCCCGGTAGTACTGCACGGCTCCCAGAGCCTCCTGCACCGCCCCGATGCCGACATTGCCGGCGTATCTCTTTGCCTGTACGACGATGCGCTGACGGCGTGATGTCAGCACAAGGTCGGCCCCAAAATCATGACTCCTGCCGACATGCTGAACGCGGTAACCGAGGTGAGCGAACAGCACTGATAGAAACTCCTCGAACTGCGTGCCGTCCATGGCGTCGATGGAATGCAGCGTCGCTCCGTGAAACAGGCGGTCGCGACGCATTCGGATGGCGATGCCGGCCACTGCGATGAGGATGAACAGTGCGGCAGTTGCCGCGAGCGAAGGAATGAGCGGTAGAAATGCGTTCCAACCCGCGGCGGCGGTCCTGGAAATCCACTCCGCCATCCACTGCCGCAGCGCAGATAAAATCACGTGGACATCAGGCAAGCAGGGCCTCGAGTTCCGCCTTCCTGCTCATGACGGCATCATATCCTCGTACCACATATCCATGGACGTCGGAAGGCGCACAGCCTTTGAGGTCCGGCTGGATCACCAGATCAGCCTTTTCGAGCTCAGGTTGAGCGATGTTGTTCAGCATCAGGTTGAGCGAACGCTCGAGCAACTTGGCGATGTTCAGGCTGGGCTTGTACTCCTCCTCCTGAAGCGGGTCATACAGGGACACCGCGATGACGCTCGTGGCACCTCTCTTCACCAGCTCAGTTACAGGAACGGGCAGGGACATGCCACCGTCCAGCAGATACTGTTCCCCCAGTTTGACGACCGGAAAAATGCCCGGAAGGCAGAAACTCCCTGACAACGGACCCCAGATATCCCCACTGTCAAAAACCAGCGCCCTTCCGGTCTGTACCTCGGTCGCAGTGATGCAGACAGGTTTCTGGAGCGCCTCGAACACAGTCACCGGGAGTTCCCTGCGGAGAGCCGCCCGCAGACGCCATGGCGTCGCGAGGTGACCTACGGGAATGACGGACGCAAGCAGCGCGGCCACCTGTGCCCCATACTTGCTGCCGAGCACTTCCAGTGCTGTCGAGTCGAAGCCGGCTGCGTTGAATACCGCGACGATTGCTCCCATCGACGCTCCGGACAGCAGGTCCACATCCACATGAAGTTCTTCCAGCGCGCGGAGCACGCCTATGTGCGCATATCCAAGGACTCCACCTGAACTCAGGGCCAGGCCGAGCTTCCGTTCCTTGTGTGTTCTCATCGTCGGGTCTCCTCTTCCAGGGTCAGGAGTAACCCCTGTTTTATAGTATATTGCGGATACGACAGTGGAACAACACCGCTCTCCATGGCATGTACCGGCTTGACACCCGCCCCTCCATCCTATACTTGGAGTGACATCAGGAGATAAACATGGCCATTTTCGACGTCATGGGACCGATCATGATCGGACCCTCCAGTTCGCATACGGCAGGTGCGGCCAAAATCGGCTATCTGGCACAACGCGTCTATGGCAAGCCGGTCAGACGAGTTCGAATCGTACTCTACAATTCGTTTGCAGAGACCGGGCAAGGCCATGGCACAAACAAGGCGATCCTCGGCGGAATCATGGGGTTGCGCGTCGACGACCCTCGAATCAAGCAAAGTTACGACATTGCGGCACAGGATGGGGTCAACTTCGCCTTCGAAGAAGCAATCGACCCCGGGAAACATCCCAACTGCGCCTCCATTACCTTCAGCGATCTCGACGGGGGCCACCCCTTTGTCGTCGAAGGCATTTCGGTCGGAGGAGGTTCCATCAAGATTGTCCGCATCAATGGCGCCCGGGTCGACTTTTCGGGCAAGCACAACCTGCTCTTCGTGGCATACCGCGACGTTCCGGGAATGATGGCCTTCCTCAGTGATGCACTCGGAGCGCGTGGCATCAACATCACCTATGCCCAGATCTCGCGTGACAAGAACACAGGAGGGACAATGGAGATCATGAAGCTCGATCAGCCCTGCCCGGACGACCTGGCCGACTATTTCCGGTCAAATACGGACGTCACCAGTGTCGTGACCATCAACAAGCTGGGAAACGAATATGAGCGTGCAGAAGAAGACTGAAGTGTTGGATGGGATCAAGCGCATCCGTATTCGTGGACTCTCGGATGCACGTCGTCTCATGGGAGAGTACGGTATCCCGATGCTCGCCGGGTTCTTCGTGATGTATGAGTCCAGGAACCAGGAGCTACCGCAATCCGAAGTCTTCTCGCGCATGCACACCATCCTCGACGCCATGCGCGGGACATTGCGAGAGGGATTGGACCATCCAAATCGAACTCCTTCGCACATGATCGACGGAGGAGCCGCCCACATGGATGCCTTCATCCGGGGAGGCGCGTCGCTGCTCCCACAGCAGGCGCGAGCGGCGTTCTTCCAGGAGCCTGCCTGACAATTGCCGATGAGCGCCTCGTACCCGAAGAGCGAGTCGTCCAGGGGCTTTTGTGGCCGGCGGCATCGGCGAATGCATCGCGCTTCAGGCATCGCTTTCAGGCTCGCAGCACGGCTGCCAGGCCGAAAACGGTTCAGCCGGCGCCATGACGGCCGCCGCACTGGTTTCGCTCTTCTCCGAAGACCAGGACGCCATCGAAAGCGCCGCAGCCTTTGCGCTGAAAAGCGTCCTCGGACTGGTCTGCGACCCCATCGCCGGCCTGGTCGAAGTACCCTGCGTCAAGCGCCATGTCATGGCTGCCGTCAACGCGGTTGCCAGTGCGGAGATGGCTCTCGCCGGCATCCGGACCGTCATCCCCTTCGACGAAGTCGTCCAGGCCATGGATCATATCGGCCGCGACATGTCGAGTTCACTCAGGGAGACGTCGCTGGGTGGACTTGCAGCCACTCCCACCGCGACACGCATTGCGACCAAGTTCAGGAAGACCGGTCGGTAACCTTGGAGTCATGAAGCCGCAGAACACGCTGTGCCGGGAACAACAAGCTACGCGCCCTGTCCATGAGCGCCTGGACCTGGCGCGTGGGTACCCCATCGCCGCAGTCGCCGCCGTCATCCTGTCGACCACAGCCATCCTCATACGTTACCTTACACAAACATACAACGTGCCGGCACTCGTTCTGGCTTTCTGGCGAGACTCTTTCGTGGCGCTCACAATGCTGATGGCGCTCGGGATCCTGTGCCCACGCCTCCTGCGCGTGGAGCCACGCCATATCGGCTACCTTCTTGCCTACGGCCTGATGCTGACGATGTTCAACTCCTTCTGGACACTCTCCGTCTCGCTCAACGGAGCGGCCGTATCCACCGTTCTGGCCTACTCATCGGCTGCATTCACCGCTCTGCTCGGAAGGTGGCTCCTGAAGGAACGTCTCGGATGGGCCAAGGTCGTGACGATCGTGGGCTGCATGGGAGGATGTGTTCTGGTCTCCGGCGCCCTCGATCCGGCCGCCTGGCAGGGCAACCTGACAGGTATCGTGACGGGAACGCTGTCGGGCCTCTGGTACGCAGGCTACAGTCTGATGGGTCGTTCGGCCTCTCAGCGAGGTCTCGATCCGTGGACGACCCTGCTGTACAC
>JBAQYC010000267.1:0-6507 GCA_049299835.1 Candidatus Cryosericum sp.
ATGTTGCGCGTGCGGGCTGGATCGGTGACTACATGGACCCCAACACATTCCTCGACATGTGGGTGACCGGCGGTGGCAACAACGACACCGGTTGGAGCAACAAGTCGTACGATGCTCTCATCGCTAAGGCCAAGGTGACTGTCGATGCGACAGCGCGCATGGCGGCACTGCACGACGCAGAGAAGATCCTCATGACCGACATGCCTATCCTTCCGATCTACTACTACACGAACCCTGTGCTCCTGAGCAAGAGCATTAAGAACTTCTACCAGTCGACGCTGGGATTTGTCGACTGGAAGAACGCTTACATGGGCTAATTGCCGGGCTCTTCTTAGCGGCAGTACACAACACGATCTAGATAAGAAAAGGAGCGGGGCGGTTCTTCAGCTTCGGCAGGTGAGCCGCCCCTGTTGCTTTTTCGCGGAGGTCCTATGCCCAAGTTCATTCTGCGACGTGTGCTCTCGATGATCCTTGTCGTCCTTATTGTCGCATCGGCCACGTTCTTCATGATGCGCTTGCTTCCGTCGGGTCCTTTCGCCCGTGAGAAGAAGCTGCCGCCCGAGATCATCAAGAATCTCGAAGCTCGCTATCACCTGGACGATCCGCTCTGGAAGCAATATGTCGATTACATCAAAAACCTTCTGCGGGGGGACCTCGGCCCGAGTTTCAAGTACAAAAACCGTACGGTCAACAACATCATCAACGATGGATTTCCTGTGTCGGCTGCATTGGGAGTGGTGGCCGTGATTCTTGCCGTCGGCATCGGCATCCCGCTGGGCATCTGGGGCGCGCTCAGGCAAAACGGCTGGCAGGACAGTCTTGTGATGTTTGTAGCGCTTCTGGGTGTGTCGGTCCCCAACTTCATCATGGCGGTATTGCTCATGTTCATCTTTGCCCTGGGGCTGGACCTTGTGCCGGCTGCCGGGTGGGGCTCCTTCAGACAGATCATCCTCCCG
Organism: Candidatus Cryosericum sp.; assembly: GCA_049299835.1. Taxonomy (GTDB): domain Bacteria; phylum Caldisericota; class Caldisericia; order Cryosericales; family Cryosericaceae; genus Cryosericum. The sequence goes on from JBAQYC010000267.1 coordinate 957, forward strand.
GCCTTTACGCTGGCGGGGTATCCGATAGCGTTTCTCGCGCGCCTTGTGCGCTCGTCCATGCTGGAGGTGCTGCGCCAGGAGTACATCACGACGGCACGGGCAAAGGGACTCTCCGAGCGTCTTGTCATCTTCCGGCATGCGCTTCGTAACATCCTCATCCCGGTCGTAACAGTACTGGGGCCGCTTATCGCCGCGGTGTTCACGGGGAGTTTCGTCGTCGAGAAGATTTTTGCGATCCCGGGGCTGGGCCGCTACTATGTCACCAGCATCAATGACCGAGACTATACCACCATCCTGGGCGTGACGGTTTTCTACAGTGCCCTGCTGGTATTCATGAACTTCCTGGTAGATCTGACGTATGCCTGGCTCGATCCGCGTATCCGCTACGTCGAGAGGAAGGTGTCGTGATGGCTGCGCAGACTGTATGGGAATTCGAGGACGGTGTGATGCCTGATGCGGGCTCCTTCGCATCTGCTCCGCAAGGTACCGGTGAGCTGCAACAGATTGCCGGACGGCCGACGACGTACTGGAGCGACGCCATACGCCGGATCCGCCGTAACAAGCTGGCCGTCGTAGGGTTCTGGATCATTATCGCCCTGATTGTCATCGCTGTCGTCGGACCAATGATGTCACCATATGGCTACGAAGATCAGGACCTGGAGAATACGTTCCAGTCCCCCACGCTGCGGCATCTCTTTGGAACGGACCAGCTGGGACGCGACCAGCTGACGCGTGTCATGTATGGCTCGCGCATCTCTCTTGCCGTGGGCCTCGTGTGTGCAGCTCTCAACTTCCTCATCGGCGTGACCTATGGCGGTATTGCCGCCTACTTTGGAGGGAAGGTCGATGAGATCATGATGCGCATTGTCGACATCCTGTACGGAATACCGACACTGATCATCGTTATCCTGCTGACTGTGCTGTTCAAGGATAAAGGGGTCAGCCCTCTCGTAAACGTGTTCATCGCCATCGGGCTCACCTACTGGTTGCCCATGGCGCGCATTGTCCGTGGCGAGATACTGTCGCTGAAGGAACGTGAATTCGCATTAGCAGCGAAGACCATCGGTGCTCCGAACAACCGCATCCTCTTCAGGCACCTGATTCCCAATGCCATGGGTCCCATCATTGTCACAGTGACGCTGGAAATTCCATCTGCGATCTTCACCGAGGCTTTTCTCAGTTACATAGGACTGGGCGTCAGTGCGCCGGTAGCCAGCTGGGGTGTTCTTGCCTCGGACGGCACCGAAGCCATTCGTTCATTCCCCTATCTTGTGCTGTTTCCAGCACTTGCGATCAGTCTGACAATGTTTGCATTCAACTTCCTGGGCGACGGCCTGCGCGACGCGCTGGACCCACGGTTGAGGCAGTAGGGGGCGTGCAATGGATGAAACCAATGTTCTGATGCACATCCAGGGTCTTACGACCAATTTTCACACCTACGCCGGCGTTGTCCATGCAGTCGACGATATGACCCTGACCATCCCGAAAAACTCTGTTGTCGGCGTTGTGGGCGAGTCCGGTTCTGGCAAGTCCGTGACAATGATGTCCGTCATGCGCCTCATCCAGAGTCCTCCCGGCCGGATTGAGGGGGGACACGTATGGTTTGACGGCATGGCGCTGGGAATGCCGGATCGGATGGAGAAAGACGACCCCAACAAGGGAATGGTCGATCTGTTGAGCCTTCCTGCCGACGAAATGATGAAGGTTCGTGGTCGACATATCGGCATGATTTTCCAGGATCCGATGGTCTCTCTCAATCCCGTGCTGACCATCGGTCTCCAGATGACCGAATCCATGGTAGCGCACGGCCTTGCGACAAATGAAGAAGCATGGAAGAGAGCTGTCGACAGGCTTGCCCTGGTTGGCATTCCCAACCCTGAAGAACGCATGCGTGACTATCCGCACCAGTACTCGGGTGGCATGCGACAGCGCGTCATGATTGCCATGGCGCTTTCGTGCGATCCGGAACTGATCATTGCCGATGAACCGACAACATCCCTGGATGTTACGGTGCAGGCGCAGATCCTGGAACTGATGAAGGAATTGAAAGCGAAACTCAGGTCCAGCATTATCATCATCAGTCATGATCTCTCCATCGTAGCCGGCATGGCTGACAAGGTGATTGTGATGTATGCAGGACGAGTACTCGAGGAGGCGGATGTCTATGATCTCTATGAACGGCCTGGACATCCATACACGGTCGGCCTCATGAAGTCCGTTCCTCGCCTTGACGCGGAGGACCGGGAACGTCTGGTGCCCATCGAAGGGAGTCCTCCGGATCTGCTGGCGCCTCCAGTCGGCTGCAAATTTGCTCCACGCTGCCAGTACGCCATGAACATCTGCCGCAAGCAGGAACCGCCGCTCGTCACGGTCGGAGCAGGGCACCGTGCCCGGTGTTTCCTCCACCATCCGACTGCGCCGGCAGTGCCAGGATTTGTGAAGGTGGAATAGCGATGGATACAATACTCAAGGTCGAACATCTCAAGAAATACTTTGCAATTAATGTGGGTGGACCGTTTGCGCGACGCATGGCCAGTCTGAAGGCCGTCGACGATGTCTCATTTGAGGTCGGTCGGGGCGAAACCGTGGGACTGGTTGGTGAGACGGGATGTGGAAAGACGACCGTCGGGAGAACCATTGTGGGTCTGTACGCACCGACGGCGGGTACTATTACCTACTGCGACGAAAACCTGTGCGCCTTGACGCAGGAAGCTATGCGCAAGGTTCGCAGCAAGCTGCAGATGATCTTTCAGGACCCATATGCGTCGCTCAACCCACGCATGACCGTAGGAAACATCATTGAAGAACCGATGGACATCTTCAGTATCGGGACCAAAGCCGAGCGCCGGGAGCGCGTTCAGGAGCTGCTGCGCACAGTTGGACTCAATCCGGAACATACCAACCGGTTCCCGCACGAGTTTTCCGGGGGACAGCGTCAGCGCATCGGCATTGCTCGAGCTCTGGCCATGAATCCGGAGTTCATCGTCGCAGACGAACCTATCTCGGCGCTTGATGTCAGCATTCAGGCCCAGATCGTGAACATGCTCGAAGATCTGCAGCAGAACCTGGGACTGACATATCTGTTCATCGCCCATGATCTCGCGATGGTCAAGCATATCAGCGACCGTGTGATCGTGCTGTACCTTGGCAAGATCGTCGAAGTGGACGAAAGCAGGGACATCTACAAACATCCGCTGCATCCTTATACGAAGGCTCTGCTGTCGGCAGTGCCTATTCCTGATCCGCGGATCGAGATGCAACGTCAGCGCATCGTGCTCAAGGGAGACCTTCCAAGTCCGGTGAATCCGCCCAGCGGGTGTCACTTCCGGACGCGGTGCCCCATTGTCCAGCCGATATGCGCAGACCAGGAGCCCGAGCTGCGCGACATGGGTTCTGGTCACATGGTTTCCTGTCACTTCGCGGGTTAACAGTCTTTCTGGCAGCTTTCATGGGGCCGGCCGGAAGGCCGGCCCCATGTCAGTTCCGGCTTCACAGGGAGCTCGAACAGGTTGGAAAACCGGAGAATCTGCGTATAACTCAAGAGAAGCGGTTTCCTGCGACCTGCACGCTACCTGCGCAAGTTGCTGACAGCAATCATGGAACATGGGAGGAATGATGGAAGAATTCGAGAAGACCCTGAGCCGGCAGCAGGCCGCCATAGAGGCCGAGCGCTGTCTCTATTGCTACGATGCGCCATGTCAGGCAAAGTGCCCGGCGCATGTTCCAGTGCCTGAGTTCATACAATCGATTCGCAGCGGGAATCTGCACGGTGCACGGACCCTTGTGCAGGATGCCCATCCATTCATCGAGACGTGTGGTCGTATTTGCCCGGAGGAAGCATTCTGTCAGTCTGTTTGTACGCGGTCGAAGATAGATGCCCCTCTGCGCATTCGGGAACTGCATCGATTCGTAACAGACTCGACCGACCCATCTGATAGGATGGAGCTGCCCGAAGCCACTCTGGGCAGGGTTGCCATCATCGGGGCTGGTCCCGCGGGACTTGCCTGTGCCCGTGAACTCAGGGTCAGGGGATTTGCCTGTGACGTGTTTGAGGCTCGGGAGACAGGCGGTGTTCCGACTCAGGAAGTGTCCACGCATCGGTATCCGCGCGAGGTCGATGAACGGGAAGTTCGCTTCCTGACATCTTCATTCGTTTCGAGTGTCCACATCGAGCGCGTGATCGACGTGAAGCCTCTGGTTGCCAGCTATGCCGCAGTCTTTGTTGCAGCAGGACTATCCTCCGAGAGCGATCTGAACGTCGAAGGCATACAACTGTCCGGTGTGCACCACTCCCGCGATCTCCTGCGCAAGATAAAGTCCGGCACAATCAGCGGTGCAGGACGCCGCGTAGGGGTCATAGGCGGCGGAAACGTCGCAATTGAGGTAGCCTCCATGCTTCGTGAGGAAGACCCGACAAGGGACGTCACGGTGGTCTACCGTCGGGGCATCAAGGAACTGAAGGCATTCAAGAAGGAGATCGAAGAGGCCACCGCGCTCGGCGTGACGTATCAGTTCCTTGCGATCCCTGACAGGGTTGTCGGCGACCTTCATGTGGAGGGTCTGCAGGTCACTCAGGCCCGCTTGTGCGAAGAGGACGAATCCGGCCGATGCAGGTTTGAACCCTTGCCAGGATCAAGTTTTGTCATCCCGCTCGACACGGTTGTCGTTGCGATCGGACAGCGCATCGACGAAGATGTGTTTCCCGGTCTCGCCCGTGGTGGCTCAGGACTCATCAGCGTTACGGAGAACCTGGAAACCAGCATGCCGGGCGTCTACGCCGGTGGCGATGCTGTTCATGGTGCTCAGACTGTCGTGGAGGCCGTCCGTGACGGCAAGAAGGCTGCAGAGCGGATTGCTGCGTTTGTGGCAGGAGGCAAGTGATGTATCGAGAACATGACCTTTCCTGTGAGTTCCTCGGCATACACCTTGAGAACCCGTTTATTCTGTCTGCGGCTCCGCCCACGGACGAACTGGATATCGCCATCGACGGACTGAAGGCCGGATGGGCCGGAGTCGTTCTCAAGACGACTTCTGTCGTGGGCAACCCCGTCAACCTGAAGTATCCGATGATGTCGTCGTTTGGCACGGCTGCGCACAAACTGTGGGGATTGGGCAACATCGACCTCATTTCGCAGTATCACATCAATGAGATCTGCGAGCGAGTCATAGCACTGAAGCGTATGTTCCCGACGAAGATGATCGCAGCCTCCATCATGGGGTCGCAGAAAGAAGACTGGCAGTCCCTGGTGTGGCAGCTCAAGAAGGCCGGCGTTGACCTGATCGAGTGCAGCTTCAGCTGCCCGCAGGGCAGCATGGGCGAAGCTCCCGGTCGCATGCTTGCACAGAGCGTTGAGGCAACGGAGAAGGTTGCGCGCTGGGTCAAAGAGGCAGCCGGCGACACACCTGTTCTCATCAAGATCACGCCTCAGGTGACAGACATTGTCGAAATTGTCAGGGCGCTGAAGCGTGCGGGCGTCGACGGCGTGACGGCAAGCAACTCGGTGCCCGCACTGATCGGAGTCGATGTGGAGACGCTCGAACCGCGCCCGTC
>JBAQYC010000268.1:0-2609 GCA_049299835.1 Candidatus Cryosericum sp.
GCTGGACAAAGAAACAGCCGACAAACCAGACGCCCTCTGTCGGTGTCCCCTTGAACGAAGGCGAACGCTCCAGCCGTGGAAACGCAGAGCGCGGCTCGAACGAACACCACCCGACGGCATCATCGCCGACGTATGCAAGGACGCCATGGGCGTGTCCCTCCTGCACCTGCCGACAAAAACGGAAATGTGCCACTTCCCCTTTGACGTCCTTCCAATGCTCCACTCCCGCGATACGCCACCACTGACACCAGCAGCCGCCACACGCACCGTTGGTGCCAAACAGCGTTTCCAGGGCAGGCCACAGCCTCGGTTCCAGCTTGCTGCAGACGATGTCTGCAAGCGCGTCCGATTTGTCCATCCATCACCTCACGTCTTTCACGAATGCCCCGCGCCGTGCCAGAACCTTGCCTGACTGCCAGCTGACCCACCTCTACTCGATGGTTCCGTGCTGATGACTGCGCTTTCGAACCTGATTCTGGGCATCGGGTTCGTCACGGCCTCCCTCCTGCTGACACTCACAGCCCAGAAAGGTGCTCGCGATTTCCCGCGCTTCATCAAGACGCGACTGCAGAGCCATGACGCCAAACGTCCCTTCGAGGCCCGCCGACGCATGGAAGAACGCGGTTATGTCCGCAGCTCCAAGAGCCTGCACGATGCGCTCGGCCTCAGCCTGTCCTGCAACAACAATGACTTCCGCGTACTCGTCCACTGTTTCTCCTCCCTGCCGGCATCACAAGGAAAAATGGAAATGCCTGCGGTCCAGCGCCCACCCGATCCAACTCAGCATTCCGACCATGAACAGTGCCTGAAGCACCACAAGCCATGCAGGAGCCAGCTCGTACCAGCCAGGCGCCTCCGGCATGGCGAAGACGCCCAGAAGGGCACCATGCATGACATAGAGCAGCAGCGAATTGCGCCCCCATTCCCTGAGGACCGGGATCAACCGCCCAAAGCGCTCATCGAACATGTGGAAGCACCAGAAGACCAGTGCGCTTGCACCCAGCGCGATCAGAACGTAGCTGGCGGAGACACGGTGCTTGCTCACGGGAATGACAAATGCCAGGAGGAGGCCGAGAATGAGGACTCCCGCGGAGACAGAAGGAAACCAGCACCTTCCCTTTGGAACATCATGGAACAGATCTCCCAGTGCTGTCGCCATAACCAGCATGGCTCCCCAGGAAAGAGCTCCCTCGAGTCCACCATGCGTGGAACTCAGGACGGTCTCCAGCCAGGCACGGTTGAGCTCGAACTGGTAGGCGAACAGCAGCAGTAACCCAATGAGCCATCGAAGGCGCGCCGGCACCCCGATGAACAGCAGCGCGACAAGCCCTGCAAAGCCGATAGCCTGCAGCAGTCCCCAGTTCGACTGGTCGACGGCGATTTCCGAAAGGTTGCCCAGGACCGTGAAAAGTGCCCCGATACCGATGAGCGCAAGGTTTCGGGACAGGAAATGTTCGAGCGTCCGTCGCCTGCCATCTCTGGCCAGTCTTGCTCGGAACGAGGAGCCAAATGTGAGCCCGATGGCTACAATAAACATCGGAGCGATGATGTCGATGACCGTGAACCCTGTGTCGGGAGCGTGCTTCAGCCACGCCGGAACAATCTTGGGACCCGCCAGATAGTTGGCCAGTACCATGAGAAGGATAGAGAACCCTCTGAACTCGTCTATGGACTCCAGTCGCTGCTTTGCATCGGTCATATGGTTCTCCATGGCGCCTATCATCATGGACGCATCCGTCGGAAACTCAAGAGCGCCTCCATGGACAGGATACATTGATGGACAGGTTCCGTCGTCTTTGATATTCGTGGAAAACCTGGCATGGAAAGGGACGATTTTGCGTAGTTACATATACTGAACATCCATACCTTCGCAGTGTCATGGATCAGGTACGTCTGAGCCCTGGTCTGAACGTCACGAAGGGATCCACAGATGCCGCTTCATATCGACGCGCCCCTGTGAGTCGAAGGTGATTCCCTCGCTTTCCAGCAGCGATCTCTGAACGTCAGGCCCGCCAAACGCTTCCTCAGGAGACAGGTCGCCCTCTGCGTTGACCACCCGGTGACACGGCAATCTGGATCCGGCGGGCGCCGCCCTCATCGCCCAGCCGACCGTCCTGGCAGCGCCGGGACTGCCCAGCGCCCGCGCTATGGCGCCGTACGTCGTCACCTTGCCGCGCGGTACCTTCGCCGCAACGTTCCAGACGCGCTCAAAAAAGGTTTCTGCCGTCCGCATGCGGTTCTCCCGGCCTGGCGGTGTCCGCCTCATGTGAGCCCGGAAGCAGCGATCGCACCCATTCGCGCTGTGACCATAGCGCACAGCCCCCATTCGTCTCGGTCAGCCTTTCATGGTTGTCGCGGATAGCAAGGAGCAAGGGCGAAGCCAGCGCGTCTCGTAGTGGAACACCCCGGACACTGGTATCGGAATACGGAGCGAATGGACACGGCTCAACCCGCCCGGACGGACTGATGTGGACGAACCCGCGCCCCGCCGCCAGACAGCCGCCAAAAACTTCCTCGTCGCCGGGAAATGCGATAAACAGACCGGGCAAGCGCTTCTGCAGTGATGCAACGGTTGCAGCCAGCCGGGCTCGCTGTCCATCGTCCAGAAC
>JBAQYC010000269.1:0-5847 GCA_049299835.1 Candidatus Cryosericum sp.
CCATTCCGGCCGGATGCTCGAATTCGCCGTAGGGATCACTGACGATGCGTGTGCCGTCCGGTGCCGTGATCAACGTACACGAGTTGCCGATGAATTGAAGCGTTATGTGTGTGGACGGAGGGGTTGCAGCAGCGCACCTGGATATGAGGACTGGCAGCACACAGAGCATCAAGGCTAGCAGATAGCTTGTTCTCATGTTGAATGTACTTCCAGGTGGGCTGAGTGGAAAACACGCTGGTTGGCGTTCACCGTCATTGTGCGTGCGATGCTGTGCTCAGCATAGTCTTGGCCGGGAGGGGGTCAAGTGCCGTCACGCGGACGACAACCTGTCGTTTCCACAAAGGACGAAAACCACCCGTACTACACTGTCATTCCCTCCCGAGTATTCTTTTCAATACCCCGGAGCACTTTAATCCCTCGCATCCTTTTGTCCAAGATGCGAGGAGTTCTTCCATGCGAGGGGCGCTTCTGAGGGTGTACTCCCCCGAGTATGTTGGTTCAATGCGAGGGGCGCTCTCGGCGAATGTGGAAATCCAGCCCTGTTGGTTTCAGCCTGTCAGTCCGGTGACCTCGCCCGGCATGATGTCCATGATGATTTCTTCCAGGACGCGCGCGCCGTGACGCACTCCGCGGCGCCGGCCGATTTCGTGGAAGCCGGCCTTGCGGTATGCGGCGACAGCCCGCTCATTGAAGTCATACACATGCAGGATGACATTGCTCAACCCCTGGACGTCGAAGGCGTATCTCGCCAGCAGGGCGACGGTCTCCGTTGCATACCCACGGTTCCAGCAGTCCTTCTCGCCGATGATAAGCCCCAGTTCGGCTGTTCCTGCTGCGTGGTCGATGTCGAACAGGGCACAATCTCCCACCAGCCGCATGCCGTCCACCTCGTGGATGTCGAAGTTCACACTGCTCTCGCCAGCCTTGGCGACGTTGTTGTCATACCACTCGTATTCGTTCTCAATGGATACGCATGCCCCGATATCGGTCAAACCGGCATTGACTTCGGGGTCGCAGATCCACTTCCAGTACGTCGGCACGTTCTCTCTCTGCTGTGGGGTCAGTGTGACTTTGGTGCCTTTGATGATGACAGGGAGATCGCTCATCTGGTTGTCCTGGACACACGTCACGCGTGGATACCAAACACGACCTGCACCAGACGGCCGAACGCATACGAGGCTGCTGCGGCCCCAAGGCCGGTGGTGACCATCTCACGGATCTTGCGGCGAAAGGTGTTGCTGCCGGCCGTCAGGGTGATAATACTGGCGACAATGGCAAGAGCCAGCCCCGCGAACACGACGCTGAGGACCAGTGCCGTGAACGAGTTCTTTGTAAAGAAGTAGGGGAGGACGGGGAACAACAGCCCGATGAGGTACGCGGCGCCGGTGAACAGAGCACTGCGGATCTCGTTGGAGGGAGTGACCTCCGTAAGCAGCGCGATCATCGCATCTTTGTTCGATGCCAGCTTGCCGGTGATCTCGTTGGTCAGGTCGGCGGGCATCCCGGATTCGTTCAGTTTCTTGGCCAGTTCTGTCTGCGCTCGTCTGGGCGCGACACTGAAGAGGAGGTCGGTCTTGCGCCGGATGCCTTCGTTGACCTGGCGCTGACTGCGGACCGAGACCCAGGTCCCGATACCCATGGACAATGCGCCGGCAAGGCCGACGACCAGGCCGTTGACGCCGACGATCTGCGGACGCGTCGGGTAGACGGCCGAGAGGCCGGTGACCGCGCCCAGCAGTTCGACCAGGCCGTCGTTCATACCCATCACGAAATCGCGGACGTTGTCTTTGGGCAGTGCGTTGAACTGAGACGACAGTTCTTCCTCGTGACCCAATTCATCCTCGATGATTCGCGCGATGTTGGTTTTCTCGCCTTCTTCCAGCGTAGCTGAGTTCAGGAACTCATAGTACGCATTGACAGCAGTTGCCTCCGTGATTTCAAGGAGAGAAAGATAGCGTCTCGTCCCCAGTATCCGACGCAGGAGTCGTGCCCAGGCGAACGCAAACCACGATGGCTCAGTGGTGGTGATGCCGCGCTTGAGAAGGAACGCGCGCCAGAAAGCCATGTGGAGAGTCTCGACCCGAGCCAGCTCAACAAAGCGCACCCGGAGGGCAGGATCCTTCTCGGATCCGGCCAGATAGGCGTACAGGCGCGATGCACTCCGTTCGTCGGTGTAAAAGCTCATTGCTTTTGCTGTTTCATTGATCATGGACGGCTCCTTCTGGACGAAATGAGATTGTGAAGGTCATTGTACCTGGTACAAGAGATGTTCACAATTCAGCGGTGGAATGTGTGCCGGAGAACGATTGCCTGCTGGGGACACATCTCGTGGCAGCAGTAGCAGAGCACGCAGGTCCTCCGGTTGAACTGCGGGTATGGAACAAGCTTGATGGCCCTTGCGGGACACCGCCGGGCGCAGATGCCGCATTTGATGCACTTGGACGTATCGACGACGGGAATGGGTCGATTGGACGCGCCGACGACGCGCTGGAGCGTTGCCATGATCGACACGACCGCACCGCCCATGTAGCTGCGGGGTCTCGCGAACGACGGCTGGATGGACGTAAGGTCGCCGACTGCGAGCGTGCCGTCGGGGACGGGAACGACATGCGACAGTGGGGTGAGTTCCCATTCGATGCCCATCATGTGACACATGGCCCAGTCTGCAAGGATCGGATCGTCCGCGACGATGACGGCCCGCAAATGTCTCGGCCTTCCTGCTGATGGTCCCTCGCCGTCCATGCCGAGAATGCCGTCCATAACGATCCGTTCATGGACAGGGAGCCCGGCATGCAGGTCCAGCAGACACCTCGCAAACTCGTCGCCGGACGGGATCATATGGAGGCCGGTGCGCTCGGCCTTTGGCGTAAGGCCAAAAAGGTTCTTGATGGCACCCGTGATCAGCGTCAATGAATGGGTTTTTGCCTTGGGCAGGTTGAAAAGGACCTTGCACTGCCACAGCAGGTCGGGCAGGGTGACGGGCCGGGGACTCCGCGGGTGTTCGAGATGCACGTGCCTGAACCCGTACTGGTCCAGGTTGCAGATGGTGACGCGATCATCAGCGGTGTATTCCTGGAGGCCGAAGTCAGCGGCCAGACGCTCGCTGGGGACATGGTTGCCCGGAATATCGCCGACGATGACACGCAGCCCGTGTCCGAGCAGGAACTCGACGAAGGCATGGATGAAGTGAGGGTCGGTCGTCAGTGCCCGCTCGGGTTCTGCTTCCTGCAGGATGTTGGGCTTGACGAGAACTGTGTCGCCGGGAACGAGTCCGCCCAGAAGGAACTCCTGACGGCTGGTGAACACTCCGGTCAGTCGTTCTTCGTCGTAGTCGTCAAGCCGGTCGATCCATGCCTGCATACGTGCCTCCTGTCGTGCATCAACAGGATAGTCGCGGCAGCCCGTGACTCAAGCCTTTTCCTGTGGAGCGACGGTCTTGAAAGCCGCCCTGATGGCGTGGCGCGTGGGCAGAAGGAAGGCAAGCACGACCAGGACGGCCGCAACACCCAGCAGCAGGCGATACGCCGACGTGATACTGGTGTGCTGGGCCCATTGACCCAGGATGATGACGACCAGGCCGCCGACGCCCCAGGAAAGGCCCATAATGGAAGCCGAGACGAGGCCGCGATGGTTGGTGACCAGTTCGTGTGCGAAGACGATGTTGGAACTCAGGGTGAAGCAGGCGAAGAAGGTCATCGCCGGGAACCAGAAGATACTTGTCGACCCGGTGAGAACGAACATGAAGAGCGTGACGGCCACGCCGCTCGCCCCTATGATGTTGATCGTCCTGCGGCCGATGTGGTCGGAGAGTTCGGCCCCGATGACATTGGCGACCGCACCCACCAGGGAACCGACGGCAAGGTAGACGCCAGCCTTGCCCGGCAGGAACCCGAGCTCCTGAAACAGCAGGGGCAACAGGATGGTGACGCCGTTGTAGACCATCGCCGTGAGCGTGGAGTCAGCCACAAGCATGAGATATCCCTTAAAGGCAGGACTGTCTGTCATGCGACCACCATTGCCGTTTGTTGTGCCTGCTGCGTGATCTTCCTGCCGGGGAAGTGCGAACACCTGGAATGATGCCAGTGCGATACCGGGGATGGCCAGGATCCAGAAGCGCTCGAGGTGCAGCAGCCCAAGAAGAGGGATGACGGTCAGCGAGCCGACAAAGGAGCCCATGGATCCACCAAAGTTGAAGACGGACATGAACCGGCCCTTGTTCGTTGTGGACAGTTGACTGGTACCGGCGGCCCCCTGCGGATGAAACATCGCAAGTGACAGAGCGATGGAAGTGAAGATCAGCAGGAGCCAGCCAAAGCTGCGGGCGAACGGCAGGAGTGCCAGCGAAACGGCGGCGAGAATGGAAGAGCTGACGACAAGCGTGTTTGCATGTCGCATGCGATCGGACAGCAGACCGAAGATCGTCTGGACAAGGCCCGAAACGATCGGGAGGCTGGCACCAAGTGCTGCGGCGGCGCCCAGAGAGAACCCCAGGCGGGTGCGGAAAACAGGAACAAGAGGGGGGAGAAAGGCGGCGTACCATTCGACGAGGAAGTGGCCACCTGAGATTGCAAGCAAAGCCTTTCGTATGCGGCTCATCGTTCTACTCTCTCCTGAGACATGCGAAAAAGGCAACCTCGAAGCGAGCAGACGAGTCCGCCATGAACGCGAGCAATGTTCCGCGCGAGGCCACCTTCTTCTGTCATTAGTATAGCAAACCTTTGGACTATGTCAACATCCGAAATAACTCAGGCTGTAAGCCGCTTCCACACATTCGCGATGCAACGAGCGGCATTAAGACTTACGCCCAGAGGTTCGATGGTGGACGTGGCAGTTCGGCGTTGACGGTCCCGGTTACCCGGATCGATCGTCCGTGACGAACCTGTCTCCTGCGATCCCCCTGAGCAACCGGCGCAGTTCGCGCGGGTCCGTGTGGCCGTCGACCTGCAGGGAGATCACTCCTGTTGTCGTAGTGAACATGAGCTTGTGGGGCGGCTCTCCGGAGGTGCGCTGCCCAAAGCCGCCCGGTGCCGTACCTTGCACCAGATCGGCCTCCTCGATGTCGGCGTAGCCCAGCACGCGCGCTGTGGGCAGTTCTGTCAGAACGTCGGAGAGCGTCATTCCCGGATATCCGTCGATGAGGGCGAATGGCGCCTGGGCGGCATACCACATCTGCTGGAAATGGCTTGCTCCCTGAGCTTTTGCGTCAGCCGCTCTTGCCTTGCGAATCTTGTGGACCTTCGCCTGGTCAAATGGGGCAAGCACGATAAAGGATCGGGTCAACAGCAGGGTCCGCTCGAGGGACTTGAAGGCTCCCTGCCTCTCGACCGCCTGACAGGCGAGGAGGATAGTCTCTACTTCTGGAGCATCCATCAGAACCTCAGGTCCAGAAAGAGGACGAGGGCGGAGACGAGAGCCATGAGCACCGAATAGGGGACGGCAGACACGGATTCCCGCGAGTGACTCGCGGATTTCCAGCTGATATAGAAGACAAGGAACAGCGCAGGGATGAGCAGGCCCCAGTAGTCCGTGCGCGAGCCAAAGCGCCAGAACAGGGCCGTCATGACAACCGTGCAAACGGCGGCGACAATTGCCACCACCAGTTCACTGACCCATCGCTTGCTCACGTTGACCCCCTCTCACCCATGTCGCCCGAATGCGAACGCATTGTCAGGATAATCCAAGGCGGCGCACGGTCAATGATGTATGGTGTCTCAGCCAGCGACGGAGAAAGGATGTCAGCTGAACTGGCGCGACGCGTAGCGTTTGTTCCCGGTGACCGTAGACAAGGCGTGGAGGTGATACCGGTGGAATTGATCCTTGTACCGTTCAGCATTGCAGTGGCAGCAC
>JBAQYC010000270.1:0-3101 GCA_049299835.1 Candidatus Cryosericum sp.
CTATCGTATTGTCGAGGTCATGACCATACAGCCAGTAGCACACCTCGAAGCGCAGCGTATCGCGCGCGCCCAGCCCATTGGGAACGAGGCCGAACGGCTTGCCTGCGTCCAGGATGGCGTTCCACAGAAAGCCTGCCTCTTCGGGAGAGAAGTATATCTCGTATCCGTCCTCGCCCGTGTAGCCGGTGCGCGATACGATGCACTTGCGCCCTGCAATGGTGGTCTCCAGGAAGTGGAAGTACCCAAGACCCGTGATGTCCGCAGGCGTCATGCCTTTCAGGATGTCTTCGGCCTTCGGCCCCTGCAGGGCTACCTCGGCATACCTGGCAGTGGCCCCGGTGATCGTGACGTCGCCCTGCTTGTGACCAGCCACCCATGCGAGGTCTTTGTCGTAGTTGCCGGCGTTCACGACCAGCAGGAACTTTGTCGCACTGTACTTGTAGATGAAGAAGTCATCGACGACCGTCCCTTCCGGATACAGGAACTCGGCATACTTGATCTCGTACGGCTCGAGCAGGACCGCATTCCACGTGGAGATATAGCTGACATACTTCTCCGCATCCGGTCCCTCGACCTCGATCTCACCCATGTGCGAGACGTCGAACAGTCCCGCGGCCGTACGACAGGCCTTGTGCTCTTCAACGATACCAGCGTACTGGATCGGCATCTCGTAGCCCGCGAACTCGACCATCGTTGCCCCGAGCTTCACATGCTCGTCGTACAGCGGCGTACGCAATACGTTTGCCATGTTCTTCTCCTCCGTCTCGATTCGCGGGGGGACAGACGTCGTACGGACAGTCTACCCCGGATGGCGCACTAACACTCCTGGAAGTACTTCTTCTTAAAGACCTTGGGGGCCTTGATGACCCCTCCCCCAGCCACGACGTATCGGACGAAGTTCTCTCCGAAGCGATAGGGGATCTCCTTGTAGGTATCGATGTCGAGGACGAGCAGGTCCGCATCCTTGCCCTCGCGCAGGGAACCGGTCTGCGCAGCCCGATTCAGAGCGGCCGCGCCGTTGATGGTCGCCGCGATGATGACTTCCTCGACGGTCATTTTCATATGCAGACATCCCAGTGCCATGATGAGCAGCATGTTGGGGCACATGCACGTTCCCGGATTGTAGTCTGTCGCAAGAGCGACCGGGACCCCATGTTCGATGAACCCGCGCGCGTCTGCAAACTTTGTACGTCCCAGCGAAAGGACGGTCCCCGGCATGAGTGTCGCAACTACACCTTCCTTCGCCATGGCTTTCATGCCCTTCTCGCCGGTCCAGATAAGGTGGTCCGCGCTGACGCATCCCATCTCCGCCGCCAGTTCGGCTCCGTGGTCATCCGCCATCTCGTCGGCATGGAGCTTGCACGGCATATCGTGGTCACGGGCGGCCTTCAGGATGTCACGGGCTTCTTCGATCGTGAACGCCCCCTGGTCTACATAGACGTCGACGAAGGTCGCCAGGTGGTTCTCGTGTACCATGGGGACCATATCTCTCGCAACAAGTTCAACGTACTTGCGCCGCCTTGCCACATATTCAGGGGGGACGACATGCGCCCCCAGCAGTGTCGCTATGATGAGGATATCGGTTTCCAGCGCAACTTCCTTGATCACGCGAAGGAGCTTGATCTCCTCCTCGGTGTTCAGACCGTATCCGCTCTTGATCTCTGCAGTGGTCGACCCGTAGCGCGACAGCTTGAAGATGTTGTGTTTGACCGCATCCCGCAGCTTCTCCTCACTCGCCATGCGCGTTGCACGGACGGTCTTCACAATACCGCCGCCCGCAGCCTGGACCTCTGCATAGGACTTTCCCTGCAGGCGCATGAGAAACTCATCTTCACGCGTGCCGGCAAAGATGGCATGGGTGTGGGAGTCCACAAACCCCGGGCAGACGACCTTGTTCTCGGCGTCGATGATCATCGTCTGCGGACCGACGGCGTAGGATCCACCGTCCTTGGGTCCCACATAGAGGATCTTCTTGTCTTTGACGGCAATCTCACCACGCCTGATGATGCCCAGGTCCCCCGCGGCAGGTGCAACGACGGGTGCGTCCACGCCCTTCATCGTAAGCAGTTCACCGATATTCCGGATGACGAGATCTGCAATGACCGGTTGTGCCATGAGGTTCTCCTCCCGTGCTTTCGCCACTACTCGTAGATTCGTGTTTCGACCAGGGCGTCTCTGCTCAACCCCGGCAACTGGAGATAGTAGGATGCCACGTCCATAAACGCCTGCGCAGGAGCCAGCCCGATCAGTTCACTCTCGACGATGCCGACACCGTAGCGTGCAGCCTCCATCCTGACCAGCTCAAATACCCGGTACAGTGGTGTTGTGGCATAATTCAGGATGTTCATCGACACCTGCGCCCTTTGCTTGTCTTCAAGAAAGATACCCTTCGCCTGTACATTCATGAGGCCACCCGACGACTCGCGAATGCTCTTGGCGATACGGCTGGCAATCTTGAGGTCGCCGGTGTCCAGATCTACGTTGAAGGCGACCAGAAAGTTGCGCGCTCCCACGGCGACACAGCCTGCTGTCGGATGCCGTTCTGCGGGGCCAAAATCGGGCTGCCATGCCGGATCCTTGATCTTCAGGGCAAAACCCTCGAATTCACCTTCACGGATGACAGGGAGCCTGCGACGCTTTGGCTCCCTCGCAGACTCCGCATACAAGTATACGGGCAGGTTCAGGTCCCGGCCGATGCGCTTCCCAACCTGTTCTGCGATCTCGCAGCATTCCGCCATCGTTACACCGGCCACAGGAATGAAAGGGATGACGTCGATGGCGCCCATACGAGGATGTTCACCCTGGTGATGCGTCAGATCGATCTTCTCGACCGCCTCCTTCGCCACATCGAACGCAGCGTCGGCGACAGCCTGGGGTTCGCCGGCATATGTGATGACAGTCCGGTTGTGATTGGGATCGGATGACAGGTCGAGGAGTTTCACTCCGGGCCGTTCGATGACACCCGCGACGGCCTCCACTTTGTCGGTGTCACGGCCCTCGCTGATGTTGGGAACACACTCTATGACCTTTTTCACGCCGCCTCCCCGGATACGCCCGACGAATAGCTGATAGTATAGTCCCACCTGTGCCCATGCGCAAGC
>JBAQYC010000271.1:0-2067 GCA_049299835.1 Candidatus Cryosericum sp.
GAGCGCGACGTCGCGCGGTGGACGGTTATTGCGCAGGCAGTCGGTTGCTCAGGCGGCGTTGTTCCTGAGCGTGGTCATTCTTGGGGTCAGCTGGTAATTAGCAGAGAGTGGTACATTCGGCGGCTGAGCCAATGCAAACCTGTACGACCAGGTCAGTCTTTGGCATCTTCAAACCGTGTAGCCCCTTCAGTCCCAGGCTTACCCCCTGTGGCCCGAATCACCAACTGAGGCTACAGGGAACTTGAGCACTCTGCCCACGGTGACGTGTGAGATGCCGAGAGTAGCCGCTATGGTACGCTGGCTGTAGCCGGCCGCGATAGCCTCGCGGAATCGGATGCGTAGTGCGGCCATGTCGTCGCACGGCCACGCACACCCGTCCAGGATTTCGGATAGCGGACGCACCAGCATTGGGACAGACGGCTGCAGCGCAAGGGTTTGGGCCGAGACGGTCGAGTCGGCCGTCTGGCGCCCTGGCACCTTTCTGGCCGGATGCAGGAAGTCGCAGGTATCGCCCAGACCCTCCATGACCCATGAGCGATACCTCTCGGGATCTCCGTCTGCCATGGCGGTCCGAATCCACGCTGCGTCACAGCCGCTGATGCCCGGAGTCAGCAGAGCGGACGCGCGGTAGCTGCTCCACTCCCAGTCGGCCGGGTCTTGCACCAGGCCGGCACGCAGCGGGTTGCGTACGACGTAGCGGCACGCGCCGAAGAGATGCTGCTCAGTGAGGATCGGCAGAGCCTTGTACCGCCCCTGAAAGACATGCCCGACACGCTGGTAGCGACTGTTATATCGCTGGGTGTAGGTGCCGTTGATGCGACGCATGCCATCGGCAAGGCCGATGATGGGTGTCTCGATTTCGAGATGGTAGTGATTGTCCATCAGACAGTAGGCGAGCAGGTGCCAGTGGTGCAGGTCGGCGGCCTCGTTGATGAGCTGCAGCAGACTGACCCGGTCCGCGTCGTTCTCGAAGATGCGCTCCTTGCGGTCGCCCCGGACCGTGACGTGATAGACGTTTCCAGGTGATTCGAGTCGTAACGGTCGTGCCATGATGCCCTCCCTCGTTGGCGTTAATGCCTGCCGATTTTTCACCCTTCAATGTACCACTTGAAGCTATTTACCAGCTGACCCCAAAGAACGAAGACGAGACATAGCCTCCACCAGGTTGGGATTGATGCGGCTGGAATAGACCAGTTCGATACGCTCCATCGCGGTGTCGCCCACAGCACGGTAGCAGAGGGAAAGGCCGTAATAGGCAAACTTGTTGGTGAAGCCCTGCTTGACGATGCCCGTCAGCAGTTCCTGTGCGTGGGCGGTCTCGCCGCGTGAGAGCGCACAGAAGGCCTGCGCCGTGACAGCATATGGCTCGCCCTTCGTGATCGCCAGTGCTTCGGCAGCTTTCGCCTCCGCGCCTGCCACGTCGCCGCCCACATACACCATGGCCAGCGCTACCCAGCCCTTGAGGCCGGCCAGCGTCGGATACAGCCGTTCAGCCTCCCGCAGGCACGTGAGCGCTGCTGGACTCTTGAGGTTGAGTTCCAGCATGCCCTGGCTCCACCATGCCCGGTAGTCGGCAGGGGCGAGTTTCTGAGCCTGGACGAAGGCAGACCGCGCGGCGTCGGTAGCTGGACCTGTCACCCCGCCTGCCAGTGCACCGGCATATGTGCTTCCAAGCAGGTTCCAGTACATGTCGTTGCCAGGGTCGAGCACGAGAGCATCCGTCAGGCGCTCAGCCTTCGTGGCCGTCTCCAGCCCTCCCAGGCGCAGTGCGTAGAGTGAGGCGACACCTCGCTGGATTGGAGCAAGTGCGGTCAAGAGGGCGATCCCGCCCGCAACAAGGCAGGAGATGCGTCTGCGATGCACCGTCATCCGGCGGTCGTCACGGCTGAGCAGGTCATACGTTACGACGCGGGTCGAGAGGAGTGCCAGACAGAAGAAGAGGACGACGGGTGCAACAGCGTACACGTAGTCGACATCCATGCACATGTGGAGGAAGTAGGCGAAGGTACCCGCCCACAGACCGCTGACACCCATATCCTCGCGTGAGCCGAATACTCGGTCCAATCC
>JBAQYC010000272.1:0-4391 GCA_049299835.1 Candidatus Cryosericum sp.
GGTCTCGCGGCAGTGAACGCGGTGCGCGAAGGCAAGTCTGGAATACTTGTCGGTGAGGTTGGCCAGCGGATCGCTTTCACGGACCTGAGAGAGGCGACAACACAACCGCACGTTATCCCGGCCGACATTGTTCTTCAAGCCAAGACGTTCTACTAGACTCTGATCGATCCACTCTGACGTCGAATTCGCGAGGCTGCTTACCTGTGCCAGTCGCGGGGGTACAGGAAATCGGTGCCAACGGTTCGCTGGGACAGCTTGGCGACCGGAGGAGCGACACGCTTGAACTGAGAGGTCAGGATCTTGCGTTCGATCTGCTGGACAAGGTCGAGGCTGAAACCCTCAGATACGATTTCGGTGGGCGAGCACCGCTGGTCGACCAGCAAGTACAGGACCTGGTCGAGTGTCTCGTAGCTGACGCCGATTTCTCCCTCATCTGTCTGGCCGGCCCAGAGGTCGGCCGAAGGCGGTTTTGCGATGACCTGCTGTGGCAGCCCCAGGTGACGCGCAAGCGATCGAACCTGGGTCTTATACAGGTCACCGATGGGCATCAGGGCACATGCCATGTCTCCATACCACGTCGAGTAGCCGACCAGCAGTTCGCTCTTGTTGCTGGTTCCAACGACGAGCGCGTTCTCGTTCTTCGACTGGTCGAAAATGACAGCCATGCGCAGGCGGGCCATCAGGTTGCCCGTCCGCAGCCGGTCCATGCCGGGCTGGACTGCAAGGTATGCATCAGCCATGGTGCTGATGTCCAGTTCGTGCCAGGGAATGCCGCAGAATTCGAACATCGTGTGGGCATCACGTCTGCTCTCCTCGGAACTGGTTCTGCAGGGAAGGAAGATGGCATGAACATGGCCGGCGCCGAGCGCATCGACGGAAAGTTTCAGCACCAGCGCGGAGTCCAGACCACCGGACAGGGCGATACACGCCTCCGTGAACCCGCTTGTGTACAATTCTTCCTGAACGAACCGTTTGAGATAGTCGTAGACAAAAGCGTTGTTGAGTGCGAGGGCATCCACGGTCATGAGTCCCTCCTTGTGTCCAGAGCATGACGTACAATGTCGGTATCTTCTTCACGAAGAATGGGAAGCTGGTAGCGGTGTCGGGCAACATGCGACGTGTCAACGGTTCCAAGGAGCTGTACAGCCTCAAACCGTGGGGCAGAGACAGTGATGCCTCCGACGGGGTCACTCAGAGCAGATCCTCCGTAGAATCCGAGCCCATCGTCGAATCCCACACGGTTCACGTAGACGACGAACATCCCAAGGAACGTGCTCGCTGACCCGAGGGCCAGGCTGACTGTATGTTCGATTGCAAGTTCATCGCCAGCGAATCCACGTGCCGGCATGGCACTCGGCGCAAGCAGAAGTTCTACTCCGAGGGATGCCATCGTCGACACTTCGAGCGGATGAAACAGATCACGACAGATGACAATGCCCGTCCGTCCAAACCGGGTGTCGAAGACCGAGAGTTGCCTGCCGCGGCCAAGGAACCTGAGTTCCTCGAACATGCCGTGCGTGGGAAGGTACATCTTGCGGTGGACGTGGCGAACCTCACCCGCATCCATGAAGAATGCACTGTTGTAAGGAATCCCGTCTGCTCCTTCTTCGACGAATCCTGCGCATATGGCGATGTGACGGGACAGTTTGCGGAGGGCTTCAAATTCAGGACAGTCGGCAGAGCGCATGATATCCAGTGTCTGATCTTTGAGTGAATACCCGGTGAGTGACAGTTCGGGGAAGACAATCAAAGCTGCACCGGCCTCATATGCCTGTTCGGCCTGAGCGACGTGCAGCTTCACGTTGTATTCCAGGTCACCGCACGCGGGGTTCACCTGGGCAAGAGCGACGGTATAGGTCATCGAACCTCCTTGGCGGGGCTGATATTGTGGCGAACAAGGACAAGCAAGGGAACACCAAGAAGAAGGACCACGGCTGCTTCGCCGGCAAGGATCGTGAGGGCTACCGGCGCGTAAACACCCCAGGAGAAGTGTGTGAGGATGAAGCGCAGACCTGCACTGAGGCTGTGCGCGAGAGGCAGATCCCGGGCTCCCGGCAGGGTGAGTGTCGATACGTACGCGGGCACGATGAGCGCGTTGAGGACGATCGGCGGTACGGCCGCCAGCCAGAGCTTGCCGGTCCTGCGCAGGCGTCTTGTCAGAACTGCAGCCACTGCAGTCACGCCGGTTCCTATAATGACGTCAATAAGGCCGAACGGGGAGAACAGGTTGGTGACGAGGCATCCGACGACCACCCCGACGACTGCTTCGTCGAGCAGAAACGGCAACAGGACCAGGGCCTCCCCCAGCCGGAACTGCACGGCCCCATAGCTGATGGCATTGAAGGGTGGAACCATTGTGAAGACGATGTACATCGCAGCAATGAGCGCGGCGCGGGTGATCTGGGTAGTGCTGTGGCGGTTCATCCTGATGATCTGCGCTCTCCCGGAGGAGTTGTCACAGTGGCGCCGGCGATGTCTTTGCCATCGCCGCCTGCCTTCGAACGCCTGTTCTGGTCGAGCATCATGACGCGAAATCTCTTCCGCAGAGCCATATCACCCACAAAGGCTATCACTGTAGCCAGCAATAGACCGATGAAGAATGAGACGTATGCCAATGCCTCGGCTGACGTCCTTATAGTCGGGAAGAACAGAATAGTCAGTTCGACAGGAGTCTTGCGCAACGGGCCAATGACAAGTGCGAAGACGACAAACACGACAACAAGAAGAACCAGACTGGTCAATACTCGCTTCACGTAACACCTCCAGACATTATCATATTATATTACAGGCATTCTTGACAACGACAACTATCCGGCTAGTATACCCCAAGGGGTATGTGGTGGGAAAAACGAAAATTCTGCATAGCCTTCGACGAGTCGAAGGACAAATGCGCGGGATTCAGAAGATGGTCGACGAAGGTCGTCCGTGTGATGAAGTCCTTGCGCAGCTTGTGGCTGTTCATGCAGCTATAGGCCGCATAGGAACGGACATCCTTCTCAACGAGGTCGGGTGCCGCTTGCCACAGGACCTTTCCCCCGAGAAGGAACTTGAGCGCCTGGAGAAGCTTCTTCTCACGTATACTGGACTCAAGTAGAACAATGAGGCGGACACAGTTTTGAGCAGTCAATCCTGTAAGGAGGAATACATGGAAGACAATGAGATTGTTGCAACAACTGCAAATTTCCAGAGCGAGGTATTGTCTTCGTCATTGCCCGTCCTGGTCGACTTCTGGGCCACATGGTGTGCTCCATGCCGCATGATAGCCCCGGTCGTTTCCGAGATTGCCAATGACTACGCCGGCAAACTGAGGGTCGCTCGATTGAATGTGGACGAGAATCAGGAGATTGCCGCTCGCTATGGGATCATGAGCATACCGACACTGGCGCTGTTCAAGGGTGGTGTCGTCGTCGACCAGGTCATCGGAGCGGTTCCAAAAAGGACCATTACGATGAAGGTCGACGCCTTGCTCCAGAAGGGCCAGTAGCCTTTCACAATCCTCCAAAGCGGGTGGCTGCCTTTGTGGCGGTCACCCGCTTTTTGCTTGTCAGCTCGCCGCTATCTGGTACAATAAAAAGGGTGAGATATATGTTCCTGACAGAACGGCAGAAACGCATACTGCTGGCTATCGTCCGGAAGTACATGGACAATGGCGAGCCGGTCAGTTCGGGGTTCGTGACCAGCCAGCTGGGCAACGATCTCTCGTCTGCCACTATCCGCAATGAGATGGCGGAGCTTAGCAACATGGGATATCTGCAGCAGCCCCACGTATCTGCTGGGCGCGTCCCGACTGTCCTCGCCTACCACATGTATATCTCGGCATTCCTGGTCGAGGCGACTCGTCAACGCATGTTTACCGGACCAATGGATCTCCCGCTGCAGTACGAGAGCCTCCCCCGCCTGTTCGACGGTGTGGCCACAGCCGTTTCCGACCGCACGAAGAAGGTGAGCTTCGTCCTGTCGCCCCCGATCAACTCTGTGACTCTTCGTCACGTCAGCCTCGTGCCATTCAGCGAGACTGTGCTCATGCTGGTCTTCATCACTGACCGTGAGAACGTCGAAGGCTACAAGTTGATTGCCCCGGGTGATACCACGGAACAGGAACTCGCAGACATCAATGTGATTTTTGCCAGAGAGCTCCGTGGAAAGAGTCTCGAAGAGGGCATTCGCACCCTTCGTTTCGGCAATGTGCTCCCCCAGGATCTCGCTCTGCGGTACGAAGGTGTTCTGGACGCCATCGCTGAACTGATGGAAGGTGAGTTACGTAAGGGAGAGAGCCAGATCTTTGTCCGGGGCATCGAACAGATGCTGAGTGAGCTGCCCGATGACCAGGTAGGAGCATTTTCGACCCTGAGCACCTTTCTGAGCCGCGAGGAAGTTGTGAAACCTTACCT
>JBAQYC010000273.1:0-6100 GCA_049299835.1 Candidatus Cryosericum sp.
ATACGTGGGTCGGTCATCTCCTGCGTTGGCAAATTTCAGTATATGAGTTCCTGGCCCCTGTCAACGTTACAATTTCTGTGTGCTCGCAATCATGCCGTGCGAAGGGCTACCGAGAGCGGGCACATACAATCCCGGCCAGTGAGCAGCACTCAACAGATGTATCCACGCACAATTGCGGGTCCCCATATGACAGCTCGGTTGCTTTGCCATATACTAGACGGGTAAGAGGAGAGGAAGACATGATACGTGCGATAAGCCTGGACTTGTGGAAGACACTTATTCTGGACCATGAGCAGGATGAGGCTCTGCGTGACCGCATCCGGGCTCGAATTATTTGTGATGTTCTGGCTGAACGACACGTAACGACTGCCGAAGATGGACTCTACGCAAGTCTTCGTCACATCGACGTCCTGCGCAGAGACGTTCGCGAGATGCGCGACTGGACTCTGACAACCTCCAGCCAGGTCGCTTTCATCCTGAC
This sequence comes from Candidatus Cryosericum sp., assembly GCA_049299835.1. Lineage (GTDB taxonomy): Bacteria > Caldisericota > Caldisericia > Cryosericales > Cryosericaceae > Cryosericum. The sequence goes on from JBAQYC010000273.1 coordinate 482, forward strand.
ACAGGCAAGTGTGTACCCCTCCAGGGACCTGGTGGCCGCCGTCCTGCCACGATACGAGTCGGCGATCTGTCAGCTCATGCCCACCCTGATTGAGACAGATGCGCCACAACTGCTTGAAGACCTGGCCCGGCACTATCCTCTCTCTCTGACATCCAACACGGGAAAAACACCCGGAAGGGTTCTGTTGAACGTACTCGACACGCTCAATGTCCGCAGACCCTTCACGCATTTCATCTTCTCAGATGAAGCCATGTACCTGAAACCCGACCCAGGTATCTGGAAACTGCTGGTCGACACTAATGAGCTGAAGCCGGAAGAGATCGTTCACGTAGGCGACTCATACCATATGGATTACAAGGGAGCCCGCGCAGCCGGTCTTCAGGCTATTCTCTTTGGGCGACAGGAATCGTTGCCTTCAGAGACAATCGCGATCGATTCACTCAGTGAACTCGCAACAACGATCGAGGAGATGAACGCATGAGTATATATCTTACCGGTTCCAGCCTGACCTCCAGTGAAGTCCTCCGTGTCGCCCGCCAGGGCGCCCTCGTCGAACTCGGCCAGGAGGCTGTGGGGCAAATCGACTTTGCATCTTCATTCGTCCGACAGATCGTCCAGGATGAAGCCCCCATCTATGGCATCAACACCGGATTCGGTTCTCTGTGCAACGCCCGCATTGGTCCACAGGACCTGCGCAAACTGCAGGAGAACCTCATCCTGTCACACGCCGTCGGTGTCGGCCGCTGTTTCAACGAGGACGAGGTACGCGCAGCAGTCCTCGTGCGCGCCAATACACTGGCCAGCGGACACTCAGGTGTCCGTCTCGAGGTAGAGCAGCTCCTGCTTGACCTGCTGAACAAACATGTCTACCCCATGATCCCCAGCCAGGGATCATTGGGTGCCTCGGGTGACCTGGCTCCTCTTGCCTCCCTCGCTCTCGTGCTCATCGGCAGGGGAACGGCGAAAGTGCAGGGCGAAATGCTCCGGGGCCAGGCAATCCTCGATGCCATTGGAGCCAGACCGGTTGTCCTCGAGGCCAAGGAAGGTCTGGCCCTTATCAACGGTACCGCCGTCATGACCGGGATAGCCGCTCTGGTCTTCTCAGACGCACGCGCACTCCTTCGTGCTGCCAACCTGGCAGCCGCTATGACTATGGAAGCACTCCGCGCACGCCTCGAACCCTTCGACGAACGCATCCACGATCTACGCCGTCACGCTGGACAAGGCGCTGTTGCGCGGGACATTCTGACCTACGTTGCAGGCAGCAAACTCATCGGAACCTGCGACGAGGTTCAGGACGCCTACAGTATCCGTTGCATGCCGCAGGTCCACGGTGCCGTCTCCGATACCATCGACTTCGTCGAGAACGTGTTGCTCAATGAGCTCAATGCAGTCACAGACAATCCGCTCCTGTTCCCTGCCGACGGTGACGTCCTGTCGGGCGGAAATTTCCACGGTGAACCCGTCGCCCTGGCCATGGACTACCTCGCCATTGCACTGTCAGAGCTGGCAAACATCAGCGAACGCCGTACGAATCGTCTACTCAATCCCGCCCTTAGCCGCGGCCTCCCGGCGTTCCTGACACATGACGCGGGTCTCAACTCCGGCCTCATGATCGCCCAGTATACCCAGGCTGCGCTGGTCTCCGAGAACAAAGTGCTGGCACATCCCGCGTCCGTCGATAGTATCCCGGTATCCGCCGACCAGGAGGATCACGTGAGCATGGGCACTATCGCTGCCCGCGAAGCTCGTTCCATCGCGGACAACGTAGCCACAGTAGTCGCTATCGAGCTGCTGGCAGCCTATCAGGCAGTAGATATCCTGGGTGGTGAGGACAAACTCGGCCTGGCGACGAGCAAGCTCTTCGCACAGATCAAAACATGCGTTCCGCCGATGAACGGCGACCGCATGTTCATCGAAGACATCAACGCCGTCCGAGCTCTGATTCGCAACAACACAGTCTGACAGGAGGTACACCATGCAACCAATCCATGCACCGCACGGAACGACCCTGACATGCAAGAGCTGGCAGCTCGAAGCTCCGATGCGCATGCTGATGAACAACCTTGATCCGGAGGTCGCAGAGCGCCCCGAAGACTTGGTCGTCTATGGCGGCAAGGGCAAAGCCGCCCGCAACTGGCAAGCCTATGCCGATATCGTCGCGACACTCCAGAGCATGGACGTCGACGACACACTGGTCGTGCAGTCCGGTAAGCCTGTCGCCGTATGGAAGACCCATATCGACGCCCCGCGCGTTATCATCAGCAATTCGATGCTGGTCCCGCACTGGGCCACCTGGGATGAGTTCCACAAACTGGAAGACAAGGGACTGATCATGTATGGGCAGATGACCGCCGGTTCCTGGATCTACATCGGAGCTCAGGGCATTCTGCAGGGTACCTATGAGACGCTGGCCGCTGCCGCCCGGCAGGCCGGCTGGGAAGACCTGAGCGGACGGTTCGTCCTCACGGGTGGATGCGGCGGCATGAGCGGCGCACAGCCGCTGGCCATCACCATGAACGGGGGCGTCGGACTGATCGTCGAATGTGATCCCGCAAGGATCCAGAAACGTCTCGACACCAAGTATATCGATACAATGACGACCGACCTGGACGAGGCGCTGCAGATGGTCAAGAACGCCGTCGCCGAGAAGCGGCCGCTGTCCATCGGACTGGTCGCCAATGCGGCGGACGTATTCCCGGAGTTGCTGCGCCGAGGCATCATCCCGGACGTCGTCACTGACCAGACGTCTGCTCACGACACGCTGAATGGATACGTCCCCAACGGCATGCCGCTTGCGGAGGCGTACGCGCTGCGTACGAGCAACCCCGTGGAATACGAGAGGCGTGCGCTGGACGCCATTACCGTCCACTGCAAAGCGATGGTCGGCCTGCAGGAACGCGGCGCGATCGTCTTCGACTATGGCAACAACATCCGTGGCCAGGCATTGGCTAACGGGTACGAGGACGCGTTCAAGTTCGACGGCTTCGTTCCGAAATACATCCGTCCCCTGTTCGAGGAAGGCAAGGGACCCTTCCGCTGGGCAGCACTCTCCGGTGACCCCAAGGATATCTGGACAACCGACGAGGTCATCCTCAGGGAATTCGCCTATGACCAACACCTGGTGAAGTGGATCCAGATGGCCCATGATCAGGTCCAGTTCCAGGGACTGCCTGCCCGCATTTGCTGGCTCGGGTATGGCGAGCGTGAGCGGTTTGGCCTCATCATCAACGATCTCGTGAAATCCGGCAGGATCTCCGCGCCCATCGTCATCGGACGCGACCATCTCGACTGTGGCTCCGTGGCCTCACCCAACCGTGAGACCGAAAAGATGATGGACGGCAGCGACGCCATCGCCGACTGGCCCATCCTCAACGCTCTCCTCAATACCATCGGAGGAGCTACCTGGGTCTCCGTCCATCACGGCGGCGGCGTCGGGATCGGCTACTCCATCCACGCCGGGATGGTCATCGTCGCGGACGGGACCGATGCTGCGGCCAAGCGCCTGTCGCGTGTTCTCACCTATGACCCCGGGATGGGCATCGTGCGGCATGCCGACGCAGGGTATCCGAAAGCCATCCAGTTTGCCAAAGACCACGGCATTCGCATGCCGTCACTCAAGTAGGGAACTCAGCCAATGGAAAAGGAACTCAACTACATCGACCTGATACGCACGCGTCATTCGACACGCAACTACGAGCAACACACGTTGACCGAAACCGACAGAGCTCAGATCATGGAAGCGGTCGCCGGCACGGTCCCGCTCAGCAACACTGTTCACCTCGCGTGGAAGATCGCCGACCGCTCGCCCATGGGATGCAGCGGCCTTGTATATGCCGAGTGCGGCACGCCCGACGAAGAGCTGGTCGAATATGGCTACCAGGGTGAGCAGATCGTGCTGGCCCTTCTGGCGCGAGAGTGGGGAACGTGCTGGTATGCACGGGTGCGGATGCCCGGCAGCCCTTGCTCAATAACTGTGGGCAGGCCGGCCGCGGGGGGGGGTCCGATCAGTGGTCATGAGTACTTTGTCACGGGGACAGGCGCGCAAGTCTCTGGATCAGCTGGTCACAGGCGGCATCCCCGAAAATTCGTCACCACTGGTGCGCACTGTTCTAGGGTCTGCCCGCCTTGCCCCCTCCGCCATGAACCGCCAGCCCTGGAGCTTCGAAGTGACATCAGATACACAAATTGTCATCAAGAGTGATGTCAGCCGTTTCCCCGACCTCGGTATCTGCCTGGCAAACGCGATGGTCACTGCCCGCCAGCTGGCAGGGGCTGCAACGGCCACCCGTTTGGGACCGGGTGAGTATTCTGTCTCCTGGTGAACGTTCCTGCACGATCCTCCCGAATACTGTGATGACCAGATGAAACGCCTGTTCCGCGAGGCCGGGGCACTGACCTGGCTGTTTGTCGCCGCCGTGCTCTGCGCTGTTGTCGTCTCTGTCACGACCGTCGTCGAAGCAGACTACTTCGGGAAGGCATGGTCTTCCATTACGCGGGGAGAGCCATTCGCAACGACCTGGCAACTCGCACGTGTGTGGACAGCACTGGCCATCGGCAGTATTTTGATAGTTTTCGCCCGCAAGTTGATCAGCAGTCAGTTCAGCGAACGCCTGCAAGCAAGATTGCGCCAACGCATCGCTGTGCGCCTGACACACGCTACAGCTGCTGCCATGCACGCCAGACACTCCGGCGACATCACCTCCAGAATGTCCAGCGACATGGTCCTGATGGAACAACTACTGAAGAAAGATGCCCTGCAGTTTATCGTGCAGGCGCTGACCGCCGTTCTGGCTGCGGCGTACATGCTGGCGCATAACTGGCTCCTCACCCTCGTGTCGATCGCGGGGACTCCTGTCCTTCTGTTCGTGGCATCGCTGCTTACAAGACCGCTTGGCCCGCTGAGTGCCGCGTCCCAGGCCTCCCTCGGCCATGCAAGTGTGACTGTTCAGGAAACTGTGGCAGGGGCAGAGGTTGTCCGGGCGCTGAACATGCGGACCGTGCTTGCCGGGCAATACGAGCACAGTCTCGACCAGTGGCTGCATCACAGAGTTGCTGCCGACCGTCAGGTCGCGAAACTGTACTCGGCTGGAACGGCGCTGTCGCTGGTGCCCTTCGTCGTCGTCTTTTCCGTCGGTGGCTACATGGTCCTGACCGATCGCCTCGAGTTCGGGATGCTGATCGCCTTTGTACAACTGCTCAATTACCTTTCGTTTCCCTTCCAGGAAATGCCTCGTCTTCTTGGACAGATAAAGACGGAGGCTGCCGCGGCACAACGCGTGTTGGACCTCCTTGACGTGCCAGTCGAGCGACTGGGCGGAGACCTCGGCACCATGGACACAGATCCCCTGATCCAGCTCACGAACGTCGTGTTCACATACCCTGGGACACAGCGGGCACAGCTCGCAGGTGTCTCGCTCCAGGTGAGAAGAGGTCAGAAAGCAGCATTCGTCGGCGTCAGCGGATCCGGAAAATCGACAGTCCTGCAGCTCATCGCTGGTGACTACGAACCGGATACTGGCAACGTCGTTGTCGGAGGTGTGTCGACCAGGTCCTGGTCACTTGATGCGCTCAGGAAAACGATGAGCATCGTCGATCAGGACGCATTTCTCTTTGATG
>JBAQYC010000274.1:0-4697 GCA_049299835.1 Candidatus Cryosericum sp.
ATGCGTTATACGGAGGTCCGGCTGGCTCCTGTCTCTGCGCTCATGCTGGATGAGCTGGACAAGGACATCGTCGAGTTCACGCCGAACTTCGACAACAGCCTGGAGGAGCCGAGTATTCTGCCGGCCAAGGTGCCGCAGCTTCTGCTCAATGGTTCCAGCGGAATCGCCGTGGGTATGGCCACGAACATTCCCCCCCACAACCTTGGCGAACTGGTCGATACCCTGAAGTACATGCTGGACTGCCGCATTGGCGGTGAACCGGAAGACCTTGGCCAGATGCGGTCGTTCGTCAAGGGCCCCGACTTTCCCGGCGGCGGCCTCGTGGTTGGCACGGACGGCATCGATGAGTACATCACAACCGGCAGGGGCAACGTTGTGACGAGAGGAAAGTACACCATCGAGAAGGATGGCAACAAGACACGGTTTGTCATCACTGAGTTGCCGTTCGAGGTGAACAAGGCGGAGTTCGTCCAGAAAGTCGCCGACCTGATGAAGGACAAGCGCCTGACCCAACTGTCCGACCTGCGTGACGAATCGAGTCGCGAGGGCATACGGGTCGTACTCGACCTGAAGAAAGACGCGGTACCAGAGCGAGTGGAGTTGTTGCTGCGCAAACATACTCAGTTCCAGCAGCACTTTCACGTCAGCATGCTGGGAATCCTTTACGGCGTGCCACGTACGCTCCCTCTGCGTGACGTCTTGGCCACATTCCTCGACTTCCGCGAGGCGACGCTTCGCAAGAGGTTTTCTCTGGAACTCCGCAAGCACGAAGAGCGCTTGAACGTTCTCAACGGTCTTGTCATCGCCATTCGAAATATCAAGCGAGTGACGGACATTCTGACCGCATCTTCGTCCATGGACGATGCGTCGGCTCGTCTCATCGAAAGCTTTGGACTCAACGAGCGACAGGTGGAGGCTATCCTTGAGATGCGCATGCGGTCTCTCGTGTCACTCGAGGTCGAGAAACTGACAAAAGAGGTCGAAGACAACAAGACGGAGATCGACAGGCTCTCTGCAATGCTGGCGGATCCCAACAGGATTCGTGTCTACATCCGGAATGAACTCGTCGAGGTCGCTCACAAGTATGGAAACCCGCGCCGCACGCAGATCCTCAAGGACGACGGCCGCGGAGAGGACGATGACGAACAGTTTATCGAAGACAAAGAAGTCATGGTCGTCATCTCCAAAAACGGTTATGCGAAGATTATCCCGAGTTCGACGTTCAAGGTACAGGGCCGCGGTGGGCTCGGTGTGGCCAGCATGAACCTGAAGCGGGACGACTACATCAGCAAGTACTTCACGGTTCGCACGAAGCAACGTATGTTGCTCTTTACCAATATGGGGCGCGTGTACTCAATTCCGGCGTACCGTCTTCCTGAAGAGAAGCGGCAGGGCGGAGGCGAGAATCTGTCTTTGCTGCTTGGTATGGGCGCAGACGAGCTTGTGACAGAGGCAACTGCGCTACCCGCCATACAGGAGGGTGTCTCCTTTATCATTGTTACGCGTCGCGGGCGCATCAAGAAGATGGTCACGTCACAGTTCGTTACTATACGAAGTACGGGAAAGACGTTTATCAAGCTTGCAGAAGGAGATTCTGTCGTCTCAGTGAGACCGGTCAAGGACAGTGACGAGGTTTTGATCGCATCGGATTCCGGCCGGGCCGTCCGCATTCGGTCGACGTCTGTGCGTGCCATGGGTGCATCCGCTGGTGGGGTGCGCGGCATGCGTCTGTCGCGTGGAGGCAGGTTTGTCGTCGGCATGGAAGTCCTTCGCCCTGATGTACCATTTACGCTTATCACGGAACATGGTCACGGCAAGCGCCTCAACCCGTACGAGGTGCGCCTCGTTGGTCGAGGGTCGGGCGGTGTCATCTGTTATCGTGTTACGGAGAAGACCGGTCCCCTGGCAGCGTTTACGACGGGAACCGTCGACCAGGATGTCGTCGTGTCCACAAGCACCGGCCAGACAATTCGCACCCCTGCCGGGACTCTCCCCCTGCTCGGAAGGGTCTCCTCAGGCGTGAAAGTAATCAGACTGAAGACCAAGGGCAGTGGTGTAATCGCTGCGGAAGCGATCATCAAGGAGGTCGCGCCAACGGAGGCTGAAGATGAGGCTGAGCAGCAAGGAAGCTAGCGCTCTGCGAGTTGTTCTTCTGTCGGTCCTGAGCATCGCCGTAGCCGCATTGGCTGTCTGGCTCCTGTGGACCCTTCGCAGTACTGTTTCTCTGGGAATCGCCGCGGCTTTCGCGGCGTTTCTCTTCTTACCGATTGCACACTGGCTTAATCGGAAGACTCACCTTCCCATGGGCATCACCAGCGTGATTGTCGTGTTGGGAATCGTGGCTTCGTTCGTTGGACTGGTAGCAGTCACGATTCCTCCGCTTGTGAGCGAAACCAGGTCGCTCGTAGCCTCTCTGCCTGACTACGTAACGACGGTCCAGGGGTATTTCTCGAGATTCTCGGTATGGCTGGACCGCTATCAGCTGGGGGCGGCAAAGGACACTATTGCAGCTGTTCTCGACGCGGTCCAGAAGGCTGCGATCCAGTTCGCACAGAACATCGTTACGACGTCGTCCAAGAAACTGTTGGGGTTGACTTCACTCCTCCCGTTTTTCGTGCTCACGTATTTCTTCATGAGAGGTTCTCATGACTTCTATGAGATATCTCTCTCTCTGCCGTTCATCCGCAAACAGAAGGACCGTGCAGAGGTCGCACTTGCTCAGGTAGCTGCGAGCACGAGGAGGTACATCGAGGCGCTTGCTCTCATTTCGTTGGTCACCGCGTTGTTCATGGGTGGAGTCAGTGGACTCTTCGGGATCAACTTTGCTCTGACAATCGGGGTCGCGGATTTCTTCGGCGAGTTCATTCCCTACGCCGGTCCGTTTGTGGTTGCGGTGTTGGGAGCCTTCTTTGCCGCTGTGTCGGGTCCAGGAAAGCTTATCGCATGGATTATCATTTTTGGTGCCATCGAGTTTGTGACGAGTCAGATTCTCGCGCCACGACTCATATCCGAGAAGACGGGTATCAACCCGGCATTGATTATTCTGTTGCTTCTGGCAGGCGGTACGGTAGGGGGATTCTTCGGGCTGTTGCTCGCCGTCCCCGCTGCCGTTTTTGTCCGTGAGATCATTAAGAGTGCTCAGTTGCTGCGGTCGACTCCTGAGGATGTCACAGAGAAGGCGGTTGACTGAAGACGCAATTCCGGTATAGTTAAATGGTTGTTTATCAACCCCTTTGGCAGCGGTTTGATGAAAGGAGGGGTGATTGATGGGAAACTATCGTGATCGGAACAAGGACAGGTCTGAACCTCAGGGCGAGGACGCTCAGCTAGAGAACATGTTGAGGCGCTACAAGCAGGATTGTATCCGTGACGGCCTCTTCGGCGAACTTAAAAAGCGTCGCTTCTTCATGGCGCCAAGCGAGAAGCGTAAGCAGAAGTCCATTGCTGCGCGCAGGCGCAAGTAAGACTGCTTTTCCTCAAGTGAGAGCATGGGGCGCGTGAGCGCCCCTTTTCCTTTTTCTAGAGCCCCTGGCACATGAACCCACCGTCGACAGGAATGGATGCCCCGCTCAGATAGCCGGAGATCGGAGACAAGAGAAACAGAATAAGGCTGACAATGTCTTCCGGCTTGCCAGACTTGCCCAGTGGAACTGCATCAAGAAACTGCAGACGCTCTGCATCGAATTCTTCTCCGAAGAAGTCTTCGGTCATAGGAGTCCTGATGAGCCCTGGGATCACACAGTTTGAACGAATTCCGCGAGAGCCGGCTTCAACCGCCACGGACTCAGAGATGCTTTCGAGTGCGCGTTTCGAGGCGTCATAACTTGCCGAGGGCGTTTGGCGGGGATGACGGTGAGCGTCGATTGAGGATACGAAGACGAGACTTGCCGACGAGGAAGCTCTGGACAGTACGGCCTGCGCAAACTCAAAGGCGGCAAGGACATTGACATCGAATGTCTCTCGCAATTCGGAGGAACGGGCATCAGAAAAGGAATCGGTTCGCAATTGTGCCGGAAGAAACACGAAGCCGTCAATCTCTGTAGACCCACGAAGGGCGGCAACGCATTGATTGCGATCTGATTCTCTTCGTAGGTCCCCAGGGATAGTGCCAACCAGCGAACCAGGAGATAAGGCGTCGGCGAGAGCAGTCAGATGGTCGGGGCGGCCTCCCACAAACAACAGGCGGGCATGCTCCTGGTCAAGCGAGGCAGCAAGGAGCGATCCGATGCCACCTGTGCTGCCTGCAATGGCAATTGTTCTTCCTGTCAGGGCAAGGTTCATTGGCTACTGCACGGGTATCATGCACAGGAAGACAAGATCGTCTGTGCCTTCGTTCGCAAAACTGTGAATCGCCTCGGGCTCGATGTAGATGGCGTGGTCGGGGCCGACATGTCGAGTCTCCCCTTCACAGAACGCCGTACACTCTCCCTTGATGACGAAGACCTCATGTTCCCAGGCGTGAGCGTGTCTCGGTGTAGATCCGCCCGGTTTGACGACGAAGTACCGCATCGCAAACGTGGGGACTCCGTCCGAGGTATTGAGCATCCAGCGTATCGTTGTACCACGGGCTCCTGCTTCAGTTACAGGAATCTCCTCGACGTCGTGGACTGCCTTGACGATCATGACGACCTCCAGTTGGACTAGATATATGGCATTATACTACGGTTGTCAGCGGCAGACAGTGTCCAGGGGCCCCC
>JBAQYC010000275.1:0-6527 GCA_049299835.1 Candidatus Cryosericum sp.
CCTTCCGGCCAGCTTCCAAAAGGAAAAGGTCTCTCCCGGACGAATCAGGACATTTGTGACCTTCGGGGCAGACAAAGCCAAGTTGATGACTTTGTTTTCCTGCAACAGAGGATCGACATTCCCGAGCACTCTGCGCATCAGAGATTTGTTCCTGTAAATCAGGACAGGCAACGGGGCATCCATCTTGCTGGTCGCGAATTCTTGAGAAGAAAAGACGTTCTTCACGTCTCTTGTCAATATGTTCTTGAAAACGGATATTTTGTACGTTGTCGGTGATATTTCGCAGAAGAGCCTTCTACCCATGACGACCACTCCCTCAGAATCCAGGCAAGCTGTTCTTGCACTATATCACGAAAGGGGCCATGCGCAGGCATGTGTCCCTGCGCATGGGTTCTCTAGAGTGTTTCATCAGCTCTTTTTGACGATGACCGTGTCATGAGAGACAATGCAGTTGCGCCTGAGGAACTTCGAGGGTGATCTGGATGCAGTATCATGCTGCTGGTGCGCCCGACAGGATTTGAACCTGTAATCTACGGCTCCGGAGGCCATCGCCTTATCCAGTTGGGCCACGGGCGCACACGTCGGCCAGTATAGCAGAAAGGCCGACCCTGTACAAGGTCGGCCTTTGGCTCAGCACCTCACAAAAAGGGGCTCAGCTACTCTACTGTCACGCTCTTTGCCAGGTTCCGTGGCTGATCCACATCCAGGCCCTTGCCGTCGGCCGTGTAGTATGCCAGGAGTTGAAGCGGCAGTAAGTAGACGACCGGAGAGAACAACTCTTCGACCGATGGCATCGGGATGAAGTCGGTAGCGATGCTCTGAGCTCTCTTGTCCTTCTTGTCGGCCAGTACCACGAGCGGCGAATCGCGTGCGATGGATTCCTGGAGATTCGAGTAGATCTTTTCGTACAATGCCCCCTGTGGAAGGATACCCACCACGGGCACGTCCTCGTCCAGCAAGGCGATGGGGCCGTGCTTGAGCTCTCCTGCGGCATATCCCTCGGCATGAATATAGCTGATCTCCTTCATCTTGAGAGCTCCCTCCAGAGCGACGGGGTAGTTGACGCCGCGTCCGACATATATCATGTCGTGGACCTTGTAGAACTTTCGCGCGATCGTCTCCATGATGCCCGCGTATTCGAGGACCTGCTCACACTTCTGGCTGAGACTGGACAACTGAGACGCGTAGTGAACCGACGTTTCCGCGTCGAGCGTGCCGTTGCGCTGACCAAAATTGATGGCTATGAGATAGAATGCGATGAGTTGAGCCATAAACGACTTCGTGGCTGCAACGCCGATCTCGAGACCCGCTTGAGTAACAAATGTCACGTCTGACTCGCGCGAAACGGTACTCTCGGGTCGGTTCGTGATGGCGACGACCCTGGCTCCCAGATCCCGTTGAAGGCGAAGCGCTGCAAGGGTGTCGATAGTTTCTCCTGACTGTGTGACTGCTATCCCCATCGTCCCTGGGCGAACAATTGGCCGCTGGTAGCGGTATTCGCTGCTGAAACTCACCTCGGTCGGGATGCGTGCCAGTTCTTCCAGAAGGTACTTTCCTACGCGTGCGGCATGGTAGGATGTTCCTGCCGCCACAATCGATATGCGCTCTGGGACAAGCTGGCCCTGGAATTCCTCGAGCTCGACATGTCCACTGTCGATATCAATGCGGCCGTATAGCGTATCCCTGATGACGACCGGCTGCTCATGGATCTCCTTCAGCATAAAGTGCTTATATCCCTGCTTCTCGGCAGCAGAAGCATTCCACTGAACGGTCATCGGTGTCCGATCGAGAGGACGCCCGTCATCCAGTGAGTAGAAGGCATATCCCCGTTCGTTGATCTCCACAATGTCCCCATCATGCATCGGGATGATCTTGTGAGTGTACTCGAGAAGTGCCGGAGTGTCTGAGCCAAGGATCATCTCCCCGTCGCCGACACCGAGCACCAGGGGAGACAGCTTGCGGATCGCCACTATGCGACCGGGAAACGCCTTCGCCAGGACGAGGAATGCATAGGCTCCGTCAAGTTGTAGTGCAGTCTTCCGCGCCGCATCGAGCAGGTCCATGCCTGCGTCGATCTGCTCCTCCATAAGGTGAGCAATGACCTCGGTGTCGGTGTCGGAGACAAAAACGTGTCCTTTGCGGATCAAATCATCTCGGAGAACCTGATAGTTCTCAATGATGCCGTTGTGGATAACGGCGATCGCACCCTTGCAGTCTACGTGTGGATGCGCATTTCTGTCCTCGACCCTCCCGTGAGTAGCCCATCGTGTATGACCGATTCCCGTAGTGGCAGTATACTCCTTGCCCTCAATGGCCTCCTCGAGAACCTTGAGCTTGCCACGCTTCTTCACAACGACGAGCTCTCCCTTTTCGAGAATGGCCATGCCAGCGGAGTCGTACCCTCGATACTCGAGTTTGCGCAGACCCTCGATGATGACAGGAACTACCTTACGCGGTCCAACGTACCCTATGATTCCACACATGTCACTCGTCTCCTTGTTGTCCAGCCGACAGCAAAACGCCCTTCAGCCGTTCTGCCACAGCCAGCAGGCGCTCAGTGTCCCTGCCCTCCAGGAAGATACGTACCAGGGGCTCCGTCCCGGAAGGACGCACAACCAGCCTGGCGGCATTGCCTAACTCCTCGCGCGCCGCTTCGACGGCTGCCACGAACTCCGGATATGAAGCAATGGACTTGTCTTTTACCCTGACGTTCTCGGCAATCTGAGGATAGAGTTCGACTTCGTCGACAACCTCTGACAGGTCACGCCCGGTCCGGACAAGATATCCCAGCACAGCCAAGGCCGTCGCGAGACCATCGCCTGTGACATTCTGGGATATGTTGATGATGTGTCCTGACTCCTCACCACCAAGAACGAAGCCACCCTCGTTCAGACGGTCCAGTATGTAGCGGTCCCCGACACTCGTCCGTTCGAGCCTGATCCCGTGTGGCTCCAACGCCTTCTCAAGGCCAAGGTTGGTCAGAACAGTTCCAACGACAGTGTTCCCGCTGAGTCGGCCCTCTCCGGCCAATCCTATAGCCAGAACGTACAACATGACGTCACCGGAGACGCGGCGCCCGGATCGGTCGACCATAATAACCCGGTCGCCATCACCGTCGTGGGCAACGCCCAGGTCTGCCTTCTCTGCCACCACCCGCGCTCCGACCGCGCCGGGGTGCGTCGATCCACAATCCTTGTTGATGAGCTTGCCATCCTGGTCTGTGTTCATCTCTATCACACGGGCGCCCAGCTGTCGCAGCAGGGCCGGTGTCGTGTAGCTTGTCGCCCCGTGAGCTCCATCGACGACGATGCTGAGGCCTTCGAGCGAGAGCCCCGGGTTGTTCTGCTTGACGAAGGCTATGTACTTTTCTCGTGCATTTTCAACTCTGTGAGCGTCACCCACTTCATCGCCACGTACTCTCAAGGGGTTGCCGAGTTCCACGAGTCCGAGGTTTCCTTCGATTGCTTCCTCGTCTGCATCCGCCAACTTGTGGCCGCCTGGACCAAAGAACTTGATCCCGTTGTATTCGGGTGGATTGTGTGACGCGGAGATCATGGCTCCCCCCATGTACTGTGTGTCGCGAGCCAGAATAAGGGCCAGCCCCGGTGTTGGCAGTACCCCCAGGTAGTCAACGGATACCCCCGTCTCCATGAAACCGGCGCCCAGCGCCGCGGCAAGCATCTCCGATGAAACACGTGGATCCCAGGCGATGGCGATGATCCGATCCGCATGCTGACCAGGGTGTCCGTCGAAGTAGATCGATGCGGCCGCTCCGAGAGACAGGGCAAGCTTGGACGTAATCTGGGTGTTCACAACACCCCGGACGCCATCCGTTCCGAATAAATTTCGTTTAGCCATGCATAAACTATAGGTCGCTTGAGCCTGCACGCAAGATTCATACTTTCAGACCGGCATGGAGTTCCTTTTCAGGAAACGTTCTCCGGCCCGGCCCGAAGGGGTATGCAGAAAGCCGGAGCTCTGCAGCCCCGGCTGGTAGTGCGGTGATCTGTCGTTTCCGTCAGTTCTGCGGTGGCAGGCTCCTGGTCGAACGGCGTTTCCTCAACTTAAGAACGATCCATACGACTGCCCAGATGAGCAACCCATAGAACGCAAGGAAGATCGCGGCACCGCCAAACCACGTCCAGAATGCGGCCAGCCCATGTCCAAACCGGGCAAGAGACTGGACGAACGCAGACCAGAAGCCTCGAGGCGCGACAAAGGCTTCGGTCGTCTGTACCAGCTGTGCAGTAACAGTAGCGAGCGACGTGGCATTGTCCATGTAACGCTGCTGACCCTCATACTGTTCGATCTGTGTACGAACCGACCTCAACTGCTCCTGAACTGCCAGCATGTCCTTGATGTTCGTGGCTTTCTTCAGGAACCCTATCAGCTGCTCTTCTTCCGCCCGAAGAACCTTGAGGCGAGCCTGGATATCGATGTACTGCGACGTGACATCCTCCGAACCACTGCTGCGGCTCGTTACCGTACCGAGTCCAGCAAGATCAGTCAAAAGTTGAGTGACTTTTGCCGATGGCACACGTAGTGTGGCTGTCGCAACCACCTGCGTATCTGATTTCCGGAGTGATGACTCTGCCACGAAACCGCCATACTTGGCAGCAAGGGTCTCGCAGTCACTGAAAGCCTTCTCGGCGTCGACGACGTCAAGCGTAAGACTGGCATTGAAAATGATCTTGCGGTCCGAGACCGCCTGCTGCTCAGTCGTTGTCGCCGAAGGCGGAGATGAAGACTCCTTGCTGATAACACCGTTGTCCACAGTGTTGCCGGATATCGCGCTGTCGAACCCCGGCGAGACAGAGCTGCGCTTCGCGCATCCGCTCACACCCATACCTACGACAGCGACGACGAGAATCAGCGCAAGAAACCGACGTACTCGCACAGACTGAGTCATACGTGCCTCCCCTGGACGGAATGGGCGCGTGAGCGCCAAGTGTTCATGGAACGATGCAGACGGACAACGATGAAACTTCCAGACTGGACGCCCACGATGCAAGCGAATATCTCGGTACCGTACGAAGCCCAGAGGGCTCCTGCCTGACAAACCCATGAAGCGCCATCAGAGAAGAAAATCCCTGGACCTCATCGGGCTCCAGCGTGAGGAAGATATCCTGACCAGGGACGGCATTGTCGAGTTCCGCAGCAACGTCGGCATGCCGAGCTCTCAACCATGCCGCCAGGAGCTGCCTGCGCGCGACATTGCCACCAAGGACGACGTGAAAAGATGGCGCCTGACATGCGGTGGCAAGATTCCTGATACTGTCAGACCCGACAAGCCCACTGGATGCGGCGTCTTGAGCGTGAATCTCTGCGTTCGGAGGCATGAATGCTCCCTTTGATGTAGCGAGCGACGGCCCACGCGGCAAGACGGCGCCACCAACGTACAGCACAGCTACGATTGCAGCCGCCATGACGGGCGAGAGCCCCAGCCACAGACCCTGAAACAGACGGCGGCGCGAGCGACGCCTACTGATGGATGCCGTCACGGAACTTGCTACTGAACGATCCATCGGCGCAAACAGCGCCATGGCCTCGCTGCGCAACTCCGCAGACAACTCGAGAGGCTGTTCGTTGTCGTTCATTATCTCGTTGTTCTTTCTCATGTCATGTGTCATCACTTGTCACCATTCATAAGACGCGTTCAACGTCCCAAGGTTCCCGACAGGAGTTCACGCAGTTCACCGCGAGCACGGAAGACCCTGCTCTTCACGGTCCCCACGGGGACTCCGAGCCTGACGGCCGCATCCTCATAACTCAGGCCATCCAGGTCGACGAGGGCAAAGGCAGCTCTGAACACGGGGTCAACCTTCTGCAGTGCGGCTTGAACAACTGATTTGACCTCTTCGGCATCCGGACCATCACCGGCAGTCTGCGGAGCCTCAACCGTCAGCAGGTCAGCTTGAGTGTCGCCTGAACTCACGGGGTGTTGAGCCCGTTTGCGCGCAGCATCGATGCCGGCATTGGTGGCAATGCGATACAGGTACGATGACAGCCGCGACTGTCCCCGGAATCTGGAGAGACTCCCGTACAACTTCAAGAAAGTCTCCTGGGTGACATCATAGGCCAGGTCACGATCGAAGGTGACGCGGACGGCCACTGAGAAGACAAATCCCTCGTAGTAGCGCACGATGGACTCGTACAGCTCGGTCCGCCCAGCCACAACCTCATCGATAGTCTGTGCGAGCTTTGGCATGTCATCCATGCAGTCATTATACGAATCCGTGTCATTCTGCATAGGAGCTGATGCCAGCACGCCGCAGTGTGAGCGCCGGTTTGACAGCCCTCGGCCCGCACGTATAATAGGCGTGTGCCGAAGTGGCGGAACTGGCAGACGCAGCAGACTCAAAATCTGCCGGGGTAACACCCGTGTGGGTTCAATTCCCTCCTTCGGCACCATCCCAGTTACATCTTTCCGCGTACTCCCCTTGACAAAGATCCGATGGTTCGCTATACTTATGTCGTTAGTATTTCTAACGTGAGGAGGCAAGCGATGGTGGCAAATAGACAGGAAT
>JBAQYC010000276.1:0-5036 GCA_049299835.1 Candidatus Cryosericum sp.
CCGTTCGTTCCGCTGCGGCATGTCGAGATCAGCGGCGAGGTCACCGGGCCGGTCGCCGGCATGCAGGTGGTGCACGTATTCAGCTACACGAAGGAGCAATGCAGCAAGGTCATCGAGGCTGCATACCGCTTTCCCCTGCCCGGTGACGCAGCAGTCACGGGCGTCAGCGTGCGCTTTGGAGACGTGGAGCTCCAGGCTGTCCTGGAACCGCGTGCCCAGGCAGAGAAGGACTATGCCGACGCGAAGAAGGACCGTCGCCAGGCCGCCCTGGTGACCCGTGAAGCGGCGGACGTCTTCACCCTGCGCGTGGCCGGGATCAAGCCGGGCCAGGATGTGAGGGTCGAGACCGCATTCGTGCAGCTTGCCCGTGCGGAAGGCTCCGGCTGGTCCCTGCGCATCCCGCTCACCGTTCCCGTGCGATACACTCGCTCAGACGAATCCCCTGCGGCGGGCGCGGCGCGCCCACTGGCACAGGCAGCAGATCCCGGTTACCGCGCATCTCTCGACCTGACCGTGTTCGACGCGTCCGGCGTCGCCAGCCCGACGCATGCGTTGTCGCTTGAGCGCGACGGCGTGGAACTGCATGCGCACTTCCAGGACGGAAACATCCTTCCAGACTGCGACGCCGTCATCACCTGGCAGCCTGCCGGGGACGACCAGCGGACGACGCTGTCGGCGTTCACGGCACACCGCGAGGGCCGCACGCCGTTCCTGGCCCTCGTGACGCCGCCTTCTCATGAACAGAAGCTGGTGCCTCGTGAGCTGACGGTTCTGGTCGACCATTCGGGTTCGATGGAGGGCGCCAAGTGGGATGCCGCCGACTGGGCAGTGGGCCGCCTCATCGGCATGCTCACCGCGGATGACCGCTTTCGTCTTGGGGTGTTTCACAACACCGTCGCGTGGTGGAGTGATGCGCCGAAGGCGATGGACGACGCAGCCCGCAAGGACGCTGCGCACTTCCTCGAGTCCCACAAGGATTCGGGCGGCACCGAACTGGGCGTCGCGCTGGAACAGGCTCTGATGGCTCCCAGGCCGACGGGTGCGTTCTCGCGGCAGGTCCTGATCGTGACTGATGCGCAGGTGAGTGACGATGGGCGCCTCATCAGGCTGGCCGAGGAGGAGTCAAAACGTGCCGACCGAAGGCGCATCAGCATCCTGTGTGTCGACTCAGCGCCAAATGAAGCGCTGGCACGCCAGCTGGCCGAGGCGGGCGGAGGCTCCGACCGCTACGTCACCAGCAACCCCGAAGGAGAGGACATCACGACGGCGCTCGACGAGATCGTCGATACGTGGGCTCGTCCCATCGCGACCGGCCTGCGGCTGGAGGTCCAGACGGATGCTCTGTATGCGACGTCACGACGGCCGACCAAGGCCTCCGCAGACGGGTGGTGCAGCCTGGACCTGGGTGACCTGCCCGCGGACAGACCGCTGTGGGCATCAGGCGAGGCAGCAAAGGGAGGACAGCCTCTCGAATTGCGCCTCGTCGACGGGCATGGTGAGGTCCTTGCCACGTGGACCGAGGCGGAAGGAGCGCAGGTTCACGGGGGCGTCGCGGCCCTGGTGGGCGCACGTCGCCTGCAGCAGCTGGAAGCATTCAAGGATGCCCGCTACACCTCTGACGAACTCACGAAACGGGTGGAGGAGCTGGGAGTGACCCCTGCCGAGGGCGGCACCGAGGGCGGCACGCTCTACCCCGAGAACCAGCCTGCGGTCGAGACTCTCACGAAACTCATCTGCCAGGAGTCCCTGCGCAGTGGCATCGCAAGCACGGAGACAGCGTTTGTGGCGGTGCGGACGGAGTCGGGCAAGTCCGTCGAGCGGACGATCATCGTTGCCAGTGCGACTCCTCAAGGATGGGAGGACGCAGGGCCGGTCATGATGGCAGCTCCCATGATGATGAACCAGGTCAACTCTCCACCTCTGTCCAGAAGTGTCTATGAGACGGACGTGTGCTGCAGCGATTCAGGGCCTGCATATCTCTCGCGCAGCGCGCGCAGCGCTTCTCCCAGGCTGCAGGCTGCCGTCGCTCACCAGCCTCGTGCGTCCGCTGTCACGTTGTTCAATGGTGTTCCCACCGTTGGTGGTGAACGTACCGTGCTGGCCGAACGGACCATCGGCCTCAAAGGGGCGAAGGGTCTGCAGGTGTCCCACCTGCTCAGCCTGATCGCAGAAGGAGATACAGGGACGTTCGCCGAAGGCGCCGAGCTGCTGCTGTTTGTCGGCGACATGGCGCGTGCCCGTGCGCGTGTCCGCCTGTCCGACCTGCTGGGCGGGGCGACGCGTCCCCTCAACATCACCTGCACCGACGGGCAGACTCTGCGCCTGGTGCTGCTGATCTCCGGCAGTCCCACGCAGCCGTTTGGTCATCTGAAGATCACCCTGGGTGTCGCCTAGCAGCGCTGCAGCAGCACTGTACTCCCAAAGGCAGTGCTGCACTCACAACAGTAGCAGCACACAAGGCCCCGGCTTGCGCCGGGGCCTCACTTTGGGGTCAGCTGGTAATTAGTCGAGGGTGGTACACTTGCAGCCCTTTCGTACTGTTTCAGCACTCCCGCGCAGGAGGGAACCCAGTCCTGTCAGCACTTCCTCGGCTTCTGGTCACATACAGTTGACACGACCCACCACAAGGGTACGATATGGACAGATGTGTTTGGGTTGCATACGCTAAAGCGTATGAAAGGGAGACGACCAGAGATGCTGCTCGACAACATGCGACACGCCCTAGGAAACGATGCGCCGTTCAGCATACGGGATCTTGCGCTCATCAACCCTGGGTTCCGGCAGCCGACACTGGCGGAGTGGAACCGCAAGGGACAGGTGCGCATGCTGGCGCGTGGCTGGTACGTGTTCGCAGACGCAAAGGTCGACCTGCCCCTGCTGTTCGATGTGGGATGTCATGCCTATCCTCCTGCTTATGTGTCGCTCGAGACTGCACTCTCATGGTACGAGCTCGTCCCTGAAACGATCCATGCGATCACGCTGGTCGGGACCCGTACGACGCGGACGTCGGCGACTGATGCGGCAACGTTTGTCTGGCGTACAGTCAAGCCGCTGCGGTGGTTCGGGTACCGTGTGGTGGAAAGTGGGCGGGGGCGGCAGTTTCTGATCGCTGAGCCCGAAAAGGCAGTTCTAGACTATCTGTACCTTCATCCGACTCTATGCACGGAGGGTGATATGTTGAGTGTGCGCCTGGACGCCGCGGGGTTCTCTGCACTTGACCATGAGCGGCTGGAACATTGGGCGCGTAGATTCGAGCACAAGCGGCTGATGCTCCAGGTCAGCGTGCTGGAGGAGGCAATGCGCCATGCTTGAGCCGTCGGTTGTGTATCAGGCGTACAGCGAGAGCACGCCGGTCTGGAGGACGTCGATCCTGCGCGAGTACCTCCAGCTGAAGACACTGCAGTACGTCTACGAGACTGCTCGCGGCGGCAGTCTGGTGTTCATGGGTGGTACAGCCATCCACCTCTTCACGGGCAGTCCTCGGTTCTCCGAGGATCTCGACTTCGACAACCGTGGCGTATCGGTGGCCCAGTTTCGCGCGCTGGCGGGCGACGTGGCACAGCACTTCGCGCTGGAGAACGTCGCCTGCGACGTGGTCGTGAAGGAACGTCAGGGCACGACTGCCGTGCTTCGCTTCACGGACATGCTGCAGCGATGGGGCCTGACGGGACATCGCGACAGCGTCCTGCGTATCAAGATCGACGCTGAGCCCCAGAACTTCGACGTCGGACCGGAGCGGCGCATCCTCAACCGCCTGGACGTCTTCGCGCCGGTATTGCTGACGCCGCTTTCCGTACTCCTGGCGCAGAAATTCACAGCGCTGCTGAACAGGCCGCGCACGATGGGGCGTGACCTCTACGACATCTCGTGGCTGCTTGGGCAGGCGAGGCCGGACTACAGCTATCTTGACGCCAAGGTCGGCATTCGGGATGAGGGGCACTTGCGCCAGACCGTCCTGGACAAGCTGGCTACACTTGACACTGCCGCCCTTCGCACCGACGTCCTGCCGTTCCTTCCGAGTCCGGTCGAGGCCAACCGCATCACTCTGTTTGCCGACCTCATCCGAAAGGCACCGCTGTGACGACCAGCATGCACATCCTCATCGTCTCGGATTCGCACGGCGACACCTCCAATCTGAAGGATGCGATGCTCCTGCATCCCGAGATCACTCGTGTCCTGCACTGCGGAGACGGAGAAGCGGACGTGGCGGCTCTAGCGGTGGCGTTTCCCGCCGTCAGCTTCGATGCCGTGCGCGGCAACTGTGACCTCGGCGGGCTTTTCCCGCTCCAGCGCCTCCTGCGGATTGCCGGCAAGCGGATCTTCATGACCCACGGGCACGCTTACGGCACCAAGTACGGACTGGACGAACTGCTGGAGCGGGGGCGCAAAGACCGTGCCGACGTCGTCTTGTTCGGTCACACGCACCGCCGTCTCATTGAACGCCGGGATGGCATCCTCATCGTCAACCCGGGCAGTATCGCAGGCCGTTTCCCCGCCCGCACCGCCACCTACGTGGTCCTGGTCCTGGGAGACGGGGCCGTCACTGCCGAAGGGTACGAGATCTAGACCAGTCCCTCCGTCATTCCCCCCCCGAGTCTCTCTGTTCAAGACGAGGGGTGCTTTCCCCGAGCCTTTCGGTCCAAGGCAAGGAGTCTTCCCGAGCACGCGGGAATCCAGTCCCTGTCCTCGATTCAGGACACAGAATCATGGTCGTGGCAATCTTCGTAGCATCCGGTTAACGACGATACGGGCGGCATCCAGCCCGGCGGGACCCGGGGCCGACGTAAAGAACTGGTCATCTCAGTGCTGTGATGGCACAATGACAAATGACGGAGGCAGACGACATGGCAGCGAAGTCGATTGAGCTTGCGAACCTGTTTGCAACAGTAACGCAGTCACTCAGGGAGAACGAAGACTCCCTCAATCAGGGGGACGAGTACAACCACGACCATGGCACCAATATGGTGAGGACGTTCCAGATCATCACCGATGCCCTGAGGGAGAAGCAAGGGGCAACCAACAGTGATGCCCTCTCG
>JBAQYC010000277.1:0-1571 GCA_049299835.1 Candidatus Cryosericum sp.
CTGAGGGACCGGTCTTTGCAGTATGCACCAACGAAGGCTCGGCGGACTTCATCGAGAAGCTCATGTCGGCTGGCATCAGCGCCCAACGGCTTTTTGTAACGATTACGCTCCAGCACGGTCCCTCGAATAACATCCCTGGGCAGCTGATCCCCGTCGGCCTTCCTCGACTGGATGCCGTATTTCTGCGACAACAGGCCATCGCCACGCTTTCCACAAGCACAAGAATCGGCATCCTGACTCGTCTGGTCGATCGTGGGACAAGCATTTTCATCACGGACGCGCCTCGCCACGTCGCTGAACTTCTGGATGCCATCCGCGCAGATCCATGGAACTCCTTACTTACTCGACCATAGCTTCGACACAGGACATAGCGCGACAAATCGCGCTTGATGGCCACGTGCTGCCATTCGCTGTATGGGCCGAGACACAGTCGCAGGGAAGAGGGCGACAGGGCAAGGGTTGGGATTCGCCGCTGGGGGGCCTATGGATTACGCTGGCTCTGGCGGTACCATCGGCCGAGGCTGTCCGACAGTCTGCAATTGTGGCGGCACACGCCGTGGCAAGCGTCGTGTTGACCGAGACCGGTGTTCGTACGCTTGCGAAATGGCCCAATGACCTGCTTGTCGAACGCCGCAAGGTCTGTGGCATTCTTGCCGAGACACTCGTTCAGGACGGATCGACCATTCTTCTAGTGGGTATCGGCGTCAACGTCAACAACATCATACCTTCGAACCGGACGTCGCGTATGACTTCGCTGAGAGGAGAACTAGGATGCAGTTTCAACTTGCTGCACCTTGCAACAAGCGTCATGAACATGGTGGAACTGGACATAAGCACTCTCATGCTGCGTGGCTTTGACGCCTTCGTACCCTGGATCGAAGCCAATCTCGCGCTCCGGGGCGAACTCATCACTGTGGATTTCAATGACAAAAAGGAGTTGGGCCGGGTAGCGGGGCTGTCAAGAACAGGTGCCCTCCTCCTCGAAAACCCTGACGGGTCGCTCAAGGAAGTGGACGCCGGGAGCGTTTATAACTGGTAAGTCCAGCTCTCGCCGGCTCAGTGCTTGTCGCTGTTGAGCCGGGCTGCCTTCAGGACATTGTCGAACAGCATGAGTGTCGTCAGTACACCTACTCCGCCAGGCACTGGTGTGATCAGAGACGCCTTTGCGCGAACGCCGTCGAAATCGACGTCACCTACGATCTTCCCATTGACATCATTGATGCCCACGTCGATGACGACAGCGCCTTCCTTGACGTACTCCGCGGTGATCGCCCTCGGTCTTCCCATTGAGACAATGAGGATGTCTGCCTCACGCGTAAACTTGACAAGATCGACAGTCTTGGAGTGGCATATGGTGACGGTGGCGTCACGCTGCAGCAACAGGGAGGCGACCGGCTTTCCCACAATGTTGCTGCGACCGACGACGACTGCGCTCTTGCCCTGAATGCGGACACCATAGTTCTCCAGAAGAGCAATAATCGACCTTGCAGTGGCAGGAACAAAACGAGGCTTGCCGATCATCAACTGCCCCATATTGAAAGGGTGAAATGCATCGACATCCTTGTCTGGAC
>JBAQYC010000278.1:0-4865 GCA_049299835.1 Candidatus Cryosericum sp.
GCAGAAAATGAGACTGCAGGCCATACACGGGCTTGCGGCCGATACGTGGACGGTTTACGGAACGGGAGACGAGCGATACAGTATGACATGCTACTTGAACCGCCGACAGACGTTGCCTGCGGGATCGTGCCATAGTGAAAGGTGATCGGTGACCACTGAGTCTTTTGTCGCGCTCGTCGCCAACGCAGCCCTGCTACTGTCGCTGGTTTACATCTACGATCTGCTGAACGGCATCCGGTGGGTGTCCGGGACCTGGGTACGACAGGTCATCATCGGTTTCGCCATCGGCGGGCTGGGGATCGTTGTCATGATGATGCCGTGGACCTTTGTGACCGGCATCTTTTTCGATACCCGATCTGTCCTGCTGGCAATCTCCGGGCTGTTCTTCGGTACAATTCCTACCGTAGTCGCGATTCTTATGACGGCGGCGTACCGTGTGTTCCTGGGTGGCAGCGGCGTCATGATGGGTGTATCTGTAATCGTCGCCTCCGGAGCCATCGGCGTGGCATGGCGACGTGCGAGAAAGCGCCAGCTGACGACCCTTTCGTTCCGGAATCTCTACTCCCTCGGGCTGGTCGTCCACGTCGTTATGCTCGCGCTGACATTCATGCTGCCTCCGCAGTCGGCGATTCCCGTGCTGCGCGGCATCGCGCTTCCGGTCATCGTCATCTATCCCGTCGCAACTGCCGCGTACGGCGCATTGATGGTGGATCGACTGCGGCGCGAACAGGCAGCTGAAACGGTGCGCGAGAGCGAGAACAGATTCCGTGCCCTGGTCGAACAGGCAGCTATCGGTGTTGCCAGGGTTGAGACGGCAACCGGCCGATTTGTCCTTGTCAACCAGCGGTATGCGGATATCGTCGGATACTCGCGCGATGAGCTGCTTGCGCTCGACTTCCAGAGCATCACCCACCCCGATGACCGACAGAGCGACGAGTGGAATATGAAGCGAATTGCGTCCGGACAGATCCGCGAATTCACGACGGAGAAACGCTATCTTCGCAAGGATGGCTCACAGGTGTGGGCAAACCTGACCGTGTCAGCGCTGTGGGATCCCGGCGAGTCCCCTTCCTACCACATGGCCATGGTCGAGGACATTACCGACCGCAAGACGGCCGAGGCAGAGAGACAGCGCGAACGAGCGTATCTTGATCGACTGGTGGAGACTGCCCCGGAAGGCATCGCGATCACCGGTGAGCGGGGCAGGATCCTCCGCGTGAATACCGAGTTCGTTCGCATGTTTGGCTACACGACCAATGAAGCCGTTGGACAGTACATCGACGACCTGGTGGCACCCCCCGCCCTGGACAAGGAAACACGGGCAAACACGGCAACGACCAGCCAGGGGCACGAGATCCGAACAGAGACGGTACGTCGCAGAAAGGACGGATCCCTCATCGACGTGTCTCTCATCGCCGCACCCATCGTCATCGCAGGAAAACAGGAAGCCGTCTACTGCATCTACCGCGACATCACGGAGCGCCTGCTGGCGGAGGAAGCACGCAGGAGGGCAGAAAGTCAACTGCGCCAGTCGCAGAAGATGGAGGCCATCGGAACACTTGCAGGAGGTGTGGCACACGACTTCAACAACCTGTTGACCGGCATCCTGGGCAACATCGCCCTCATGCGCACGAGCATCCCGCCTGGAGACCCCCTCGTGGAGAACTTGAACGCAGCAGAGATCTCGGCACGCCAGGCAGCCGTCCTCACCAGGGGATTGCTGACCTTCAGCCGCAGTGCCATCGTCCAGCCTGCACCCATGGCGATCACGACAGCTCTCGAAGTGGCACTGGCACTACTGAAACAGTCACTGCCTGCAACCGTCGAAATCGTCCGTGACTACCCGCAGACAACCTGGAACGTCCTGATGGACCAGTCACAGGTCACCCAGATCCTCTTCAACCTGGCCGTGAATGCACGCGACGCGATGGCGCAAAAAGGGACGCTGACCATCCGTGTCCGGAACGAGCTGGTTGATGGGGAGTACGTGCGCACCACTCCTTTTGCACGCACGGGGGAGTTTGTCCACCTGAGTGTGACAGATACAGGGCCTGGCATTCCACCAGCGATCCTGGAGCACTTGTTCGAGCCCTTCCATACAACCAAGCCGGTAGGGTCCGGCACGGGAATGGGCCTCTCTATTGTCTATGGCGCCGTGAAGCAGGCTGGAGGGTGGGTTACCGCAGCATCCACGCAGGGTGCCGGAACGACCTTCGACATCTACCTGCCACGCTGTCTGGACGAGCCCGGATCGTCGACCGCTTCCACACCCGTCGCTGCAAGCGCAGGCAATGGTACTATCCTTGTGGTCGAGGATGAACCGGTCGTGTCCGCCGTCGCCCAGGCATTTCTCGTCAGGGGTGGCTATACCGTCCTGACCGCATTGGATGGGGCATCAGCCCTGAATGTCCTTCGAGAGCACTTGACGGACATCGGACTCATCCTCCTGGACATGACCATGCCCGGCATGACGATCGAAGAAACCGTGAGGGCTGTCCGGGCATTGGATCCCACCGTGCCTATCCTGCTGAACTCCGGGTACACGTCCAACGACGCGGTCAAGCAGATGCTCGCGGAGGGCAGCGTGCAGGGGTTCCTGGACAAGCCGTACGAGCCTGAACAACTGCTGGACGCCATACAAAGCATACTCCGCATCGGTCGGCGGCCACGCACCGT
The DNA here is from genome assembly GCA_049299835.1 of Candidatus Cryosericum sp. Taxonomy (GTDB): domain Bacteria; phylum Caldisericota; class Caldisericia; order Cryosericales; family Cryosericaceae; genus Cryosericum. The sequence continues at coordinate 2,677 of JBAQYC010000278.1, forward strand.
CGAGGGATAGCGCCGGCCACCGGACTGCATGCTGTCCCGGTTGACGAGCATAGAACATGAAGAGACCCCGGTCAGGAAGGCCGGGGTCGGTGACGATGCGTTCCAGATCAGTGTTCCTGCAGACTCAGACGGCTTCTCCCTCGACGACTGCTCCAGTAAACTGACTGTTGTAGAGGTCGGCGTAGAACCCATGCTTTGCGAGCAATTCCTTATGAGTGCCTTGTTCGACGATCGAGCCATGGTTCATGACAAGAATGTGGTGAGCATCTCTGATGGTCGAGAGACGATGGGCGATGACAAAGCTGGTCCTGCCGGCCATCAGCTGTGCCATGGCCTTCTGGATGCGTTCTTCCGTTCTGGTATCGACGCTGCTGGTGGCCTCGTCAAGGATCAGCACCGCAGGGTCGGCCAGAACGACACGCGCGATGGTCAGCAGCTGCTTCTGGCCGGCTGAGATGTTGGAGGCCTCTTCGTTGAGGACGGTGTCATATCCTTCCGGCAGACTCCTGATAAAGTGGTCGGCGTGGGCTGCCTTGGCGGCGGCCACGATCTCCTCTTCGGTCGCATCGTCGCGGCCGTACGCAATGTTCTCGCGGATCGTTCCGTTGAACAGCCACGTATCCTGCAGGACCATACCAAACATGGTGCGGAGGCTGCCCCGACCTATCTTCCTCGTCTCGACGCCGTCGAAGGTGATTGCGCCGCCCTGGATATCGTAGAAACGCATGAGCAGGTTGACAAGCGTCGTCTTGCCCGCTCCGGTCGGTCCGACGATAGCAACGGTATCGCCTCGTTTGACGTCCAGGTTCATATCCTTGATCAGGGGTTCGGTCGCGCGATAGCTGAAGTCGACATGATCGAATGCAATGGCTCCCTGCGGCTGGTCGATGTCAATAGAGTTGTCCGCATCAGGCTGCTCCTCGGGCTCGTCGAGCACAGTGAACACACGCTCTGCGCAGGCCATCGTCGACTGAATGACGTTGGCGATACTCGCGGTCTGGACGATCGGCATCGAAAAGGATCGCGAGTACTGGATGAACGCGGTGATATCACCCAGGTTCAACAGGTTCCTGGTCACGTAGATACCGCCAAGGACAGCGATGAACACGTAACCGAGGTTGCTGATGAAGTTCATCAGGGGGAACATGACGCCTGACATGAACTGAGCTTTCCACCCGACCTGATACAGGTCATTGTTGATCGCTTCGAAGGTGGCGATCGAGTCCTGTTCATGGCCAAACGCCTTGACGACGCTGTGGCCGGTGTACATCTCCTCTGCATGACTGCTGAGGCGACCGAGGTGAACCTGCTGTGCACGGTAAAACTTCTGCGATTTTCGTGCAATGAGTGCCGTCGTGAGGATGTACAGCGGCAGTGTGGCAAGCGTCACCAGGGTCAGCTTCCCGCTGATCGTGAGCATCATGTAGATGTAACCGAGAACCTGGAACACGGACACAATAACCTGTGTGAGGCTCTGTTGAAGAGTGGTCGAGATCGTATCCATATCGTTGGTCATGCGGCTCAGGATCTCACCATTGGAGTGCGCATCGTAGTAGCGGAGGGGTAGTGCCGCCAACTTGTAGTCGAGCTCCCTGCGCATGTCATAGGTCGTCTTCTGGGCAACATCCGACATGAGGTAGTGCATGACAAACGTGAGGAGTGCACTCAGGACGTAAACAAAGAGCAGGAAGAGCAAGGTCTTCCCGATCGCAGGCAAGGGGATGGTGCCGCCATTCTCCCGGATATCAGCTATGCCCCTGTCAAGGTCTGTCTGTGAGATGTTGATCGTCTTCTCCTGGCCGGTCATCGGTAGTGTTTTGCCGAGATTGATGATGGCCAGGACGGTATCGGCCTTTTTGTTGTAGTCCGTGATGCTGCTCACGAGTGGCAGCGCTACGAACTGGCGCATGGCGGTGAGCTGCGCCGGCGTCAGCCTGGCGCTGTCGAGGAAGCCCTTTTCAACCGCCGCCTTTGCTGCATCCGCAGCCTTTGCCTGAGCCACAGCAAGTGCCGTCACGTATCCCGGTATCTTCTCCACGGGTACACCCGGGAACTTTGCGGCAAATTGCTGATCGACGCCCAGCTTGGTGGCTGCCTGGGCCTGCGTCACGGCTGCGTCCTGAGCGGTCTGCATTTCCTGCAGGACCTTCTGGATCTCGGGCACCGCCTGTTCCTGTGCCTTGGAGATC
>JBAQYC010000279.1:0-2029 GCA_049299835.1 Candidatus Cryosericum sp.
GACGGGAAGTGTCGCTGGTGGACGAGGTAGGTGTAGCGGGACGGGTGCGCGTCGAGGTCGTGCAAGGCAGCGGTGACAAAGAGGTAGGCGGACTGATGGTCGGGGTTGAGGTCCAGGGGCGAGGGGAAAAGCACTACTGTCGGACGGAATGCCTGGATGACACTCTCCAGATCAGCAGTTATCGCCGCAGCATTGTACGGAGATCCTGGACTCAGAGCATCGGAATACGGGACCGACCGGGCGTCTGTGGCAACATGAAGTCTGCTCGTGCCAGGCTTCCAGGTGGTCTCCCAGATGCGCAGGGTCCCCGAGTCGGGATAGCCAAGGAAGGTCAGATGATCGGGCGTCAACCCGAGAGAGGCAGCTCCCTTGACGGCTTCCGCGTGGCGCACTTCGCCCAGAGCCCTGAACTCAGCAGGTGTCAGCGCAGGTATCTTCTTCAATGCCCAGTAGGCAAGCTCGTGATTGTCTCCATACGTAAGGTACACGATGTGCACCCTGGCGCCGGCCTTGATGGCACTTTGAATGGCTCCGCCGGTGGCGATGCATTCGTCGTCGGGATGGGGAGCCACGACGAGCACGGAGTCGGTTGACCGGAAACTCCTGAGCTGGTTCCTGGGATCAGACAGTGTGTATGAAAGCTGAGGAGACTGGACAGACGGACCGAAAAACCCCAGCCAGGCGCCCACTCCTGCTGTGATCAGCACACCGACTGAGACGAGCAGGACGACCGTGGTCTTGCGTTTCCCGTGTCCAGAGTGCGTCACGTGTTTCCTCCATCAGACTCACGGGTGGTCATTGTCATGGAGTTGCCTGTCAGGCAACGAGCTGTCGCAGGATCTCCTCCGAACGAGCGAATAGCAGGGAGTGTCCCTCGTCGGCATACCACCGTGTCAGGCTGCGGGGAAGAAGAGACGCGAGTTCCTCGGCCATCGAAGGTGGAGTGATCACGTCCTTGCGCCCCTGCCATATGCGGACGGGATACCCGACATTCTTCATCACGAGACGCCAGGAGCGAGGATAGAGTGCCAGTTCCTGTGCAGCGCCCGTGACACCTTGCCTGAACGCTTCGGTCAGGTTGGTTCGGAGCATCTCCTTGATGTCCTGTCGTTCGAGCACCGTCTTGTCCACGTCGGGCCGTTCGGCTGCCATGTGTTTCAGAACCGATGGGAAGTCAGCCTGCACCGCCTGCATGCTTCGGGCGAACATACGGCGGGCAAGCCAGGGAAAGCGCGCGACTGAGACGAACATGCGCCGTTGGTCAGGTCTCATGCTCAGGCGGACTGTATCACTGTGAAGCGGGGACATGCCAGAGACGATCCCTGCAGTGGTCAGTCTCTCGCTGATGCGCTCAGCGCAGGCGACGACGTAGGGACTCCCTCCGGATGTCCCGAGGATCCCGAAATCATAGATGCGGAGATGTGCGGCAAGCTGTATGACATCCTCCGGCCAATCTGAAAACAGGCGTCCAGGTTTGGGGTCCGAAAGACCGAACCCGGGCCTGTCCGGCGCAATGAGCCGAATACCAACGGCTCGCGCAGGGATGTCCAGAGAGACGGCCTCCAGGCGTGATCCCGGAAACCCGTGAAAGAAGAGTATGGGTCTCCCCGATGGGTCGCCGAATTCCGCATACGCCAGGGTACGTCCGTCCGCAAGCTTCATTGCCTGATCAATCAATGCCATCTGTACCCCACTCTGCTCGGAGTTGTATCTGCAGATCTCCAAATGTTGAGTCTATCATGAAGGCACAGCCAATCAACTGCAATACCGCGAATATCACGTGTGCAAGGCGTCGGTTCGCTTCCTGGTCATTGAGGTTCACCTGGTCTACGGGACTGCCGATAAGATGGAACTGGATGCCGATCGGGTCGCCGGTCGACTCCTCAAGGATTCTGGGCCACTCTGCAACGGCCTTTTTCCACGAACGATCACCCGGAGATAAGGTCAGCGCCATCTGGGGCCGCTGTGACCTGTTCGTGTTGATTCATCAGCACTTCGCTGTTGACAGAAACACAGTCAGGAAGTAACC
>JBAQYC010000280.1:0-3334 GCA_049299835.1 Candidatus Cryosericum sp.
GGAAACTCGGCACCGATGAGAAGAGAAATAATCTGTGTGTCACCAGACGAGAACAGACACTCATCTTCGGTAATGACGATATGAACGTCACCTGCGGGCTTGAACGATTCAAACACTTTAGCTGGAATGATCGCTCTCAGCGGCTCACGCTTGAAATCAAATTGTACATATCCCAGACGCCGTGAATCCGTCGCCACAAATCGAAAATAGTCTTTGGTCTGCTCAAGCAGAATTCCCTGAAATTCCAGGCGACGTTTTTCATTGTGTTCCACACAGGGAAGAACTCGATCTACGGCACTGGAATATTCACTCAGGCTGAACTGATACTCTCGGCCCTCCTTGATTTCTGGAATGGTCGGAAATGTATCCATCTGGTAACATGCCAGATCATAGTGCGCTTTTCCTGATGATATCTGAAGTTTCTTGTCATTACCCTCAATAACCAATTCACCGGACAGAGCCGACACAATATCCTTGAGAAACTTGAATGGAACCAGGGCACGCCCGGTTTCTGAAACGTCAGCCGGCTCAGCATTTACCAGATATGTGGTCAGGTCAGTACTTGTAAGCTGAAGTGCCGTGCCTTCTGCAGAAAGGAGGACGGCATCTGATGTAAAAGTCGAGCTTTTCTGCTGGATAACCTTGGCATGTTGTGCCAGTTTTTTGCTCAAACCTTCGGCCTTTGTCGTGAGTTTCATTCTTCCTCCTTTAATATGAAAAATCTCTCTTGATCATAATCATTAAGATAAGGCAGTTGGTAGTGTTGGTATGTCTCCTGAAGTCAGACGTGTGGCTTTTGACGCTTGTGGATGCAGCTGTGGATAACTTGCGCGCGTTATCAACACTATATACATCAGGAATGAACGAGATCCTTTTCCACAGGTTATACACCTCTCTTCAACTGCTTTACCAAGCTGTCGAGCAGCGCTTTCAGTGCGTCGTCGTTTTTCAACTCCTGCTGGATCTTCTGACACGCGTAGATGACCGTCGTGTGGTCGCGTCCGCCGAACTTCTCGCCGATATATGGCAGAGAAGCTTCGGTCAGGTCCCGGCTCAAATACATGGCAATCTGCCTCGGCATAGCAATGTCCTGACTGCGCCGCTTGGCCTGGAGGTCGGCAACCGAAATGTGAAAGTAGGCTGAGACCGACTGCATGATGGCGTCGATCGTGATCGGCTTGTTGATGACCGGGATAATATCCTTGAGGGTCTCCTCGGTGAAGGCGAGTGTGACCTCCTCATTGGTGAGCGACGCGGTTGCAAGGACACGCATAAGTGCTCCCTCGAGCTCACGGATGTTGCTCCCGATGTTCGCGGCAATGTACTCCAGCACTTCCTGAGGAACGTCGATCTTGTCCAACTCCGCCTTCTTTTTCAGAATAGCAACCTTGGTCTCGTAGTCCGGGCGGCTGATGTCCGCGATGAGGCCCCACTCGAAGCGCGAAGTCAGACGTTCCTCGAGCGTGGCGATCTCCTTGGGCAGGACGTCGGACGTGATGACGATCTGCTTGTGAGCATCATATAACGCGTTGAAGATGTGAAAAAATTCTTCCTGCGTGCGTTCCTTGCCCGCCAGAAACTGGATGTCATCGATGAGCAGGATGTCTGCTCCGCGTGTTTCCTTATGGAAGTTCTCAATGACGGAGTTATTGTTTCGGGCGTTCTGGATGGAACTGACAACCTCGTTGGTGAACTTTTCGCCCGTCGTGTAGACGATCTTCTTGCCCGGGTCCTGTGTCAGGAGATGGTGCGCGATTCCCTGGAGAAGGTGAGTCTTGCCAAGTCCGACTCCACCGTAGATGTAGAGCGGGTTGTAGACGTTGCCCGGGTTGCCGGCGACTGCATTACAGGCGGCGAAGGCAAGGCGGTTCCCCGCACCGACGACGAAATTCTCGAAGTTATAGCGCCTGTTGAGGATCAGTGTGTTGTTGTGCTGCAGCAGGCCGGGTTCAGTCGGAAGCTCTTCCGGGGGCTGTTGCACGACTTCCACCGCAATAGTAGTCGGTTGACCCTTGATCGTCTCGATTGTCTCTTTGATGACGTCGTAGTAACGGCTGACGATCCAGTCCCTTGCAAACTCGCTGGGAACGCCGATCGTGAGCGAAACGTCGTCTTCGTGGAGCGTCGTCGCATTCTTGAACCACATTTCAAACGTCGGTCGCGCGAGTTGTTTGCTGAAGATCTCGAGCAGGTGCTGCCAGGAATCCGATCGCTGTTCTTCCATTTTCTGCTCCCTTTGTTCTCGCGCCAAGTGACCACGTCCCGGCCAGTGAAAAATGAGGCTACGGCGTGGGTCATACAACCGCATCAGCCAGTGCAAATCCCCCAGAACCCCCGGGGTGTTGCCGGGCAATGTGCATCCGTTTTGTGTGATATAGTATAGACGAAATGAAGACCAGCGGCAATCAGGAAAAGGTCCATAGATGACAATTCGCAGCAGACAAGGCAGGATCAACCGCAGGCGGCGTTCCCGGGACGGGGGACCACTTGTTCTGATCCTTGCGTTGATTCTGGCCGTTGTCGTCGGATCCAGCTTCCGAAAGGCCGGCGGACGAAGTACGCCCGTTGTCCTGTACTACCTCGATTCCTCGACCAGGGAGCTTTCCAGCAATCCTGTCGTAGTAAAATTGCCGGCACTCCGGGGAGAACAGGTGGCGGGTATCATCGACCTCCTGCGGACGCCGCCGGCGGGGCAGGGACTCGCGACGATGGTTCCCGCCGGATTCACGGCTCACAGGGCGTCGCTCCTTCCCGGCGGTATCCTTCGCGTGGCTCTCGGGGCGACGCGCGACCAGTCTCCCATGGGATTCGCGGAAGAAAACGGGCTCTATTGGCAACTGGTCAACTCTTTCATGAGTCTGCCCGATGTCCAGTCGGTTGAACTCTCGGTCGACGGTCGCCCAACGGGAACCTTTCTGTCTTTCGTCAAAACACAGCGAGAGCTGACGGCCAACGTTGCAGTACTGGACAAGGGACAATTGGTTGATCTCTACTTCGTGGCCGGTGACGGCCGTCAGGTCGTCGAGCGCCGCACACTTCCGACCGGGATGACCCGTTCTCAACTCGCGTTTCAAACGACACGCGCTCTTATGGAAGGGCCGACACATCCCAGCCTCGCGAGCTCGCTTCCCGGGCTGGATGTCCTCCGAGGGGTAACCGTATCGGGCAGAACAGCATCGGTCGATTTCACCGAGGACGTCCTCAAGCTGAGCATGGGGGCAGAGGACGAGGAGAAGGCTAAGAACTCACTGGTCCTTACACTCACCAGACTTGCAGGAGTCAGTCGTGTACGCCTCCTGGTGGGTGGGCACAGTGTTCAAGGACTGTTTGGACA
>JBAQYC010000281.1:0-4311 GCA_049299835.1 Candidatus Cryosericum sp.
CCCCACTTCATAGCAGATACCTCCTGTTTATCACGATATAGACTCCACACTGACCAACCTTCCGCACTGCTGACTGCGAAGAGAGCTTCATTGAGGACGCCGCCGGTCTCTCGTGTTACAAACCGCAGCGGCGTCGACGTCGATAGGCTCAGAACACTCGACTACAACGGCTGGCGAACCAATCTCGAGGGAACCTTGACTGATGTGGAGGACAACTTGAAAGCGTGCGAAAAGGGTATCCACGACCAGTCCTGGTCACCTTCGCGCACTGTCATGTCGATGGCCTGCCGGAATACTGCTGCAATCATTAATTCGGCGGCCCGGATGAACAGCACCCTGTACGGGGTCTTCTTTTCGATGTTCAAGCCCAGTTTGGTGCACATTCCAGTCTTGTCAAGCCCCGCTGTTCAAGCTGTACTCGTCGTACCCTCAGCGACACGGCACCACTAATGCGGTCTCAGTCTCATGACAATCCCGGGACACAGGGAAAGCCCACAGCGCTGTCACGCTGTGGGCTTCTCGAACACAAACCAATGATGTTTGTCTAACTTGCAGTCGCTATCCGACGCGTATCACGCGCAATGACCAATTCCTCATTGGTCGGAATAACCAGTACCCTGATGCGCGAAGACGGCTTGCTGATCTCCGCTCCTTCACCGCGCTTCTTGCCGTGGTTCGCCTCGGCATCAAGTTCTATTCCCAGGAATTCCATATCCTTCACCACCATCTCACGGACCATATCGCTGTTCTCGCCAATCCCGCCCGTAAACACGATCGCATCGGCACCGTTCATTGCGGCAATATACGATCCAATGTACTTTTTGAGCCTGTAACAGAACACTTCCAGCGCGAGCATCGCCCGCTTGTCGCCCTTGGCCGCCTCCTCCTCCAGTGTACGGAAGTCATTGCTGACACCCGAAATACCCAGAACTCCCGAGTGTTTATTGAGCAGGGCGTTGATCTGCTGAAGGTTCAGCTCTTCCTTTCCCATGATGTAAAGCGGTACTGCGGGATCGATGTCGCCACAGCGCGTTCCCATAGGAAGACCTTCGAGAGGAGTGAACCCCATGGAGGTATCGACGGATTTGCCATGATCGATGGCCGTGACAGAAGAGCCATTGCCAAGATGACATGTGATGAGCTTGAGTTCATCGACGGGTCTTCCCAGCATGGTGGCAGCCTCGTGCGAGACGAAGTAGTGGCTGATGCCGTGGAAACCGTATTTGCGGATGTGGTTTCGGGAGTAGAAGACGTAGGGGATCGCGTAGGTAAATGCTTTGTCCGGCATTGTCTGATGAAATGCGGTGTCGAAGACCGCGACCTGAGGAACTTTCGGCAGAAGCTCCGAGATGGCGTAGATACCCGCCAGGTTCGGCGGATTGTGGAGAGGGGCAATATCGATGCACTCCTCGATCTTGGCTACCACCTCAGGGGTGATCAGGCACGATTCCGAAAACGATTCTGCACCGTGGACTACGCGGTGCCCGACAGCCTGGATGTCCTCCATGCTTGAGAGGACGCCCTTGTCCGGATCCACCAGGACTTTCAGGATGAGCTCAATGCCTGCGTGGTGCTCAAGGATCTCGTGGACCGACACGATCTTCTTCCGTCCAGCAACAGTATAGTTGAGCTGTGCCTGCGCAGTACCGATCTTCTCGAGCAGGCCTTCGGCGAGCTGCTGATCGTCGTCATACAGCTTGTACTTGACAGACGAGCTGCCACAATTCAGGATCAAAACCTTCATATCTTCTCCTCCGTGTTGTCGACAGGAGTCTCATAGCTATAGAAGCCCTTGCCGGTCTTCACACCCAGGTGCCCACGCCGAGTCAGGTTCCGGATAAGCGCCTGCGGACGATATCGAGTCTCACCAAGCTCACGGAAGAGGTTATCCGACCACCCCAGGACAACATCCAGTCCAATCTGGTCGGCCAGAGCAAACGGACCCTTGTTGAAACCGAATCCGAGTCGCATGGCGACGTCGATATCCTCCTTGCTTGCTGTTCCTTCCTGATAAAGCATGATTGCCTCGTTGATGAGGGGCACGACAAGGCGCGCAGTAATGTAGCCCGGGTTTTCGAGCACATCCACTGGTGTCTTGCCCATGCGTCGTGCGAGTTCCTTGGCACGGTCAACAGTGGCCTGAGACGTATTGACACCCCTTACCATCTCAACCAGTTTGATTGCCGGGACGGGGGCAAGGAAGTGCATGCCCACGAGACGATCCTTGTTGACCATCTTCAAGGCGACATCGGTGATAGGCAAGATAGCAGTGTTGCTGACATAGGTGACGGCGCCAGGACACAGTTCCTCGAACTGGGACTCAAGCTGGGCAAACAGTTCCTGTTTGGCGGCAAGGTCATCCGGGATGGCTTCGATGACGAGATCAACGTTGCCGACCTCACCACGATCCAGTGTGAACTTGATGTGCGACAGCAGGACCTTCTTCTCCGATCCCGTGATCCCCCATCGCTGGAGTTCGAGATTAAGACTGTTCTCGATGCTTTGACGGGCATGCGTCAGCCCTTCTTCGGTCTGGTCGACCAGCACAACTTCAAGACCGTGCGCCGCGGCGTCCTGAGCGATTCCCGCTCCCATGACGCCAGCACCAACTACCGCAATCCTTCGAATCTCCATGTACACCTCTCCTGTTACGAGATATGAAGAGTGGCACGCAGTGCGCCCACTGTAATCCCTGCGTCAGTGCAGGTCCCCTCTGCTCTCGCGCATCTCCTCGTCGCTGAGGCCGAAGTAATGGCCGAGTTCATGCAGGACAACATGCTGGACAAGAGGCATGAGTTCGTCGACTGTGTCGACCGAGGACTCGAGAGGAACTTTGAACACACTGATCTTGTCGGGCAGGGTGCCACTGTAGTGGGGACCCCGGTCTCGAAGGGGAACCCCCTGGTACAACCCCAGCAGACCATAGCCATTGCTCACTCCAGTGCGCTTCAGAATATCCATCGGGGGAAAATCCTCGACCACGACGTCGACGTTCTTGAGTGCTGTCCTGAATTGATCAGGAAGCGTGACAAGAGCGACGAGCACGAGTTCTTCGAAGTCTTTCTGTTCCAGTTCAATCACGAGGCATTCTGCTCCCTGGTCCGACCGGTAGACAGGACTTATCATACCACAACCATTGGAGAGGCCAACACTGTTGTGTGATGCCGGCATCTGCAGTGGCCGGCCTGACCGCCTGGAACTATACATAGTCACATTTCTTGCATTCCGGCGGGACTTTCTTTAGTATGTCGTCGAGGGATGCTGCAAGGCATGCAACTGGGCACTAGGAACGGCTGGAGCTTTCTGGCTCATCTCCTGGTGCTCAGCCCCTCAGCGATCGACTTTACTGTTTGCTCCAGGAGGTGCCCGTGAAACAACGCAACGTCGTTCGCACCATCTACCTCTATCTCGTCACCGTGGTCGGGATCGTCATGGCTCTCACCGGACTTATCGGTGCGATCACCAGTGTCCTCAACATGTACGTCTTCCGTTTGATCACATCGGACAGCATGCAGAACGAATCAGCCTCACTGCTGTCCTTCGCCTCTGCAGTAGCAGTCGGTGTCCCGGTCTGGCTCTACCACTGGAGCATCATCCAGGAAACGCGCCATCATGCTTCGGCACCTGCAACAGCCGGTGCCGAAGTGACGAGCGAAACTCTCACAGCCGCCCCGACGTCACAGCCTGAGGGGCGCCGAGATCTCATCAGAAGACTCTACGTCTATCTGCTATCCGCTATTGGGCTGTTCATCGTCATGTTCAACCTCATCAACATCGCTCCCAGTATCTACAGGGCGTTCTTCATGTCGCCGGATCCGATGATGTCGCCCCTGAAACCGGACACCACCGGTCTTGTCTCGCCGGCAAATACGTATGCGATCCAAAGCCTTATCAGGAACACCGTCGCCGTCCTTGTCGGGACTCCTGTCTGGTTGTACCACTGGCATCTCGGACAGCGCGAGCACCGCGACCTGCTGGGAGACTGACACAGGCAAAGCAACTCGCTGACTCGCGTTGAACTACCCTTCCCGCAAAGGCACAAAGTCTCCATGCTGCACTTTAATCGCAGGTCCGCAAAGGACTTTGCACCTTCTTGTCTTGAGACCGTTTGGTATATAATTACTGCGAAGTGACCAATCCTGCAGAGGAGAAAAATGGATGAGAATGTTGTTGTCCGGTCCCCTGGTCGTGCCTTCCGCAATCACCATTCCGACGGATTTGAGGGGGCCTGGACTGGAAGGTCCGAGTTTTCTGCCGTCTTGGTCTGTCCGCCCGTGTCAGGAAGCTTCTATGCCTCTGAGAGTGCAGCAC
>JBAQYC010000282.1:0-3365 GCA_049299835.1 Candidatus Cryosericum sp.
CTTTGACAGGCTTCGGAGCGCCATCGACGACATCCTTGGACTCCTTGAGGCCAAGTCCGGTGATCTCGCGGACAACCTTGATGACCTCAATCTTCTTCTCACCGACAGTCTTGAGGATAACGTCGAACTCCGTCTTGACTTCGGCAGCGGCAACTGGAGCAGCAGCAACGGCGGCAACTGGAGCAGCAGCCGAAACGCCAAACTTCTCTTCGATCATCTTGACGAGATCAGCAAGGTCCAGAACAGTCATGCTCTCGATAGCTGAAAGGATTTCTTCTTTAGTCATGTCATTCCTCCTATTGAATGGTGTTACTCTTGTGGTGCAACCTGAGCCTTCTGCTCACGGACTTTGTCAAGTGCATAGGCAATACTGCTTACGGTCTGCTTCAGTGCCATGGCAAGCCCCGTTACTGGCCCGTTCATGCCGCGGCACACCTGAGCGATGAGTTCGTCCCTGGTCGGCAACAGCGCAAGGCGCTCGACCATAGGTTCGTCGAAGAAGTTCCCATCAACGATTGCGCCTTTAACTACGAAGCGCTGTTCACCGGGCTTGTTGGTCGGCTTCTTGTACAAGGCCTTTGCCAGAACAGATGGATCACTCTTGCCGAGTCCGATTGCTGTCATCTGTGTAAACAGAGACTCCGGCAACGTCAGACCAACTTCTTTCATGGCCCGCTCGAGGAGAGTATTCTTGACGACAACATACTCAATACCCTGCTTCGTCAGCTTCTTGCGCTCGTTTGCGACGAACGACGCCTTCAGTCCCTCGTAACCCACAAACACAATGGACTCCGAGTCCTTCAGCTGTTTGACAAGATCATCTACAAGCTGTTTCTTCTGATCCTTGGTTAGCATGTTTCACCTCCTCTTCTGTGTAGAAAGAAAAAAGCTCTCTGCTAAAGACAGAGAGCCGTATTGCACGTAGTAAATAGGCGCAAACGCCTCGGCGGGCAAGATTGAGGGGATGAACCCCGCTCGCTGTCTTGGGCTGGTGGTTATAATAAGAGTGTACTCTAAAGTTTGCTCGTGTCCAGTCGAATTGCCGGGCTCATGGTGAGTGCCAGGTAGGTCTTGCCAAGGTAGGTTCCCTTGACAGAGGTGGGACGAGCCTTCTGGATCGCTTCAAACAGGGACATGAAGTTCTCCTTGATGGCTGCAGGAGCAAAACTCGACTTGCCAAGGGGACAGTGCACCGTGCCAACCTTGTCGACACGGAACTCGATCTTGCCAGCCTTGAACTCACGGACAGCTTTTCCCACTTCCAGTGTGACAGTACCCGCCTTTGGGTTTGGCATCAGACCGCGCGGGCCAAGAACACGAGCCACCTTACCAAGTGTCGACATCATATCCGGCGTTGCGATCGCGACATCGAAGTCCATCCAGCCGCCCTTGATCTTCTCGACGAGTTCCTCGCCGCCTACGAAGTCGGCTCCTGCCTCCTGAGCCTCGGCAGTCTTGTCACCCTTTGTGAACACTGCAACCCTGACAGTCTTGCCCGTACCTGCCGGCAGCGTTACGACGCCACGAACGTTCTGGTCAGCTTGTTTCGGATCGACGTTGAGCTTTATGCAAACCTCGATCGTCTCATCGAATTTGGCGGTCCGCAGTTTGGGCAGCAACGCCACAGCCTCATCCAACGTGTAGATCTTGGCACGGTCTACAAGCTTCTCTACTTCCTGATACTTCTTTCCCTTCTTGCTCATGAATTACCTCCGTGGTTACGTGGAGAAACTCCTCCCACGTGCGCTATGAATCTGTTATTCGACGACCGTGACTCCCATGCTCTTGGCGGAGCCTCCAATAATCTTGATCGCTGCCTCAATGTCGGCAGTGTTGAGATCCTCCATCTTGATCTTGGCGATCTCAGCCAGCTGGGCCTTCGTGATACGACCGACCTTCTTCTTGTTGGGCTCACCAGACCCGGCCTCAATCTTGATAGCTCTCTTGATAAGAGAGGATGCAGGTGGGGTCTTGGTAATGAAGGTGAAAGACTTGTCTTCGAACACAGTTATGACTGCAGGGATGACCAGACCAGCCTTGTCCTTGGTCCTCTCGTTGAACTGCTTGCAGAACTCCATGATGTTGACGCCCTTCTGACCAAGAGCTGGACCAACAGGCGGTGCTGGTGTCGCCTTCCCTCCCTCAATCTGTACGCGCGCGTACCCTACGATTTTCTTCGCCATAGTGGATAATACCCCCTAAACTCAGATCTGTCAGATCTTCTTGATAAAGCCGAAGTCGATCTCGACCGGCATTTCGCGCCCGAACATCATGAGCTTGATGCGAGCCTTCTCCTTCTCAGGCGAGATGCTCTCGACCTTACCCTGCATTCCATCAAATGGGCCACCAATGATCTGCACAGTGTCGCCAACTTCAAAGTGAAGTTTGGCTACCGCTTCTTCCTCGGAAACCCTGTTCTTGATAATCCGCTCCACCTCTTCGTCCGAAAGAGGGATGGGCCTTCCGTAATTGCCAACAAACCCCAGAATACCGGGAGTGTGCGTAACCACATTCCAGGTTTCGTCGTCCATGATCATCTCGACAACGAGGTACCCCGGGTAAACCTTCTCCTGTTTGACCTTTCGCTCCCCGTTTTTGATGACCACCTTGTTGTCCACAGGGAGAACCACAGAAAAGACGCGGTCTGTGAGAGCCAGCGTCTTGACCTTCTGTTCCAGATTGTTCCTGGCCTTTTCCTCTGCACCAGAATACGTGTGCAGGAGGTACCAGTTGCGTTCAGGCATCCGGACCTACGAGATGAGCCACTTCAGGGCGGCAGCGAACAAGTAGTCCCACAGGCCGATGTATACGGCCCAGAATACAACAAACGCAATGATCGTCAGACCAGACTTCGCAAGTTCACGAGGTCGGGGCCACGTGACTCTGTGCCGGATCTCCGTCCAGATGGACCGGATCCAGTTCTTGAAGCGTGCACTTGTCGACTTGACTGTCTTTGTATTACTCACACGTTCCTCCTCAAAGGAAGGTGGCAGGCCCGGAGGGGCTCGAACCCCCAACACTCGGTTTTGGAGACCGATGCTCTACCAGTTGAACTACGGGCCTACCTGGGGACTTGCGGTTACTTTGTCTCCTTGTGTTCCGTATGCTTTCTGCAATGTGAGCAGTACTTGTTCACATGCACTTTGTCTGGGTCATTTTTCTTGTTCTTGACGCTGGTGTAGTTGTGATTCTTGCACACCGTGCACTCGAGCGTAATGATGTCTCTCATGGCAGCTACCTACTCCAGAATCTTGGTGACGACGCCGGCGCCGACCGTGTGACCACCCTCGCGGATGGCGAAGCGGAGGCCTTCCTCCATGGCGATGTGCGTCATGAGGGTGACGGTCATTACGACGTTGTCGCCT
>JBAQYC010000283.1:0-7227 GCA_049299835.1 Candidatus Cryosericum sp.
TTCTCGAGACCGGTACGGTGGTCTTTGGCCAGCTTGTATGGCTGGAGGACGTATGACCGGATCTCGTTGCCCCATTCAGCCGACTTGAAGGCCCCGCGCACTTCCGAAATCTGGGCATCGCGCTGCAGCTCCCGCTGTACGAGGAGCCTCGATTTGAGAACGGCCATTGCCATCCGCTTGTTCTGCAGCTGCGAGCGCTCGTTCTGGCAGCTGGCCGAGATGCCCGTTGGGATGTGCGTAATGCGCACCGCGGTTGCAACCTTCTGCACGTTCTGGCCACCATGGCCCGAAGCATGATAGACATCTATGCGCAGGTCACCTTCAGGGATTTCGGCATCCTTGATAGTTTCCGGGATCTCCGGAATGACGTCCACTGCCGCAAACGACGTATGGCGACGCTTGTTCGCATCGAAAGGACTGATACGGACCAGACGATGGACACCCTTTTCGTGCATCAGAAGCCCATAGGCGTATTGCCCCCTGATGACCAGTGTGCAGCCTTTGATGCCTGCCTCTTCACCCTGCACGTAATCTGTCACCAGGACCTCGAAACCCTGTCGTTCGGCGTAACGGATGTACATGCGCATGAGCATTTCGGTCCAATCCTGCGCATCCGTCCCACCTGCCCCGCTTGAGAGCGACACAATAGCATTGGAAGCATCATAGGGCCCACTGAAGTAGGCCGCCGTTTCGAGCATCTGCAGATCGTGCTCAAGCTGCTCGATGCTGCCGACAGCTTCACGCTCGAGCTCAGGGTCGGGCATCCCGGCAAGGAGTTCGATAGCGGTCCGGGCATTGTCCAGCTCCGTCAGCGCTTTCTGCTGAGAGGCGATATCAGCCTCGATACGTGCGATACCGCCCATGATCTCTGCCGCGCTGGTCTGGTCATTCCAGAAACCGGCAGCCATCGTCTTGCTGCGAAGTTCTTCGAGTCGCGTCTGCCGACCCGTCAGCCAGTCAGGCTGATAGAGCCCTGTTGTGCGCGACTCGCATTCCAGCAATCGTCTGCGCAGTGGCTCAAGATCGATCATGTTTCTTCTCCGGTTGGGCGGGTTGCAGCTCGAAGGTGAAGAGCGCACGAGTGACGTCATGCTTTATCTGGTCCATCAGCTGATTGAAGAGATCGAACCCCTCCTTCTGATAAGCAATGACAGGGTCCTGCTGGCCATAGGCGCGCAGGCCGATGCCGTCCTTGAGATCGTCCATCTGAAGCAGGTGGTCCCTCCATGAGCTGTCGATGGTACGCAAGAAGAAGTAGTGCTCGATCTGGTGCATGACGGTCTCGCCATACCTGTCGTACTTCTCGTGGTACATGGCCTCGGCTCGGTCCCTGATCGTGGCCGTAAGCTGCTGCTCAGCATCACGGCGTTCGACCAGGTCGGTCAATTCTTCGAGAGTCATTTCCACGGGCCTGCCAAATGCGTCCAGGACGAGGTCATTATAGATCTTTCCAATATCCGATTCCTCGGCTCGCTGGGCCTGTACGACCTGCTGTGCCGTCGTTTCAGCCTGTTCGTTGATGAACTCGTGTACCTCGTCTGCAAGATCGACCCCTGCAAGAACCTTGTCACGTTCTGCATAGATGACCTCACGCTGTTTGTTGAGAACGTTGTCGTAATCCAGCAGGCTCTTGCGTGCATCGAAGTTGTAGGATTCGACCTTCTTTTGAGAAATCTCAATGGTCTTCGTCAGTAGCGGATGGTTTACCGGCATCGACTCCTCGACCTTCATCATCTCGAAGATGCGCTGGATGCGGTCGCCGCCAAAGATTCGCAGGATATCGTCTTCTGCCGAGAGAAAGAACTTGGATTCACCTGGATCGCCCTGTCGGCCAGACCGTCCTCGCAGCTGATTGTCGATACGGCGCGACTCATGACGCTCAGTCCCGAGGATGAAGAGACCTCCCAGACTCACGACCTCGTCATGTTCCTTTGCCCACGACCCTTTGTACTCTGCAAGCAGTGTGTCGTATTGCTCCTTGTACTGTCTCTCGTACTGTTCCGGCTGCTTCTTGGGATCAGCCTTGGTCCGAGCAACAGCTGCGGCATGTGCGAGGGCTACAGGATTCCCTCCCAGCAGGATATCGACACCTCTGCCCGCCATGTTGGTGGCAATGGTGACCGACCCTTTGCGACCTGCCTGCGCGATGATCTCTGCTTCTTTCTCATGGTACTTGGCATTGAGGACCTGGTGCTTGATGCCGAGCTTCTTCAATTCGTGGCTGAGCAGTTCGGATTTCTCTACGGAACGAGTGCCCACAAGAATGGGCTGCCCTTTCGTGTTGCGGACCTGAATCTCCCGTAGAATCGCGTCTAGCTTGCCACGCTCGGACCTGTAGACTTCGTCATCTGCATCATGGCGCGCCACCGGGCGGTGCGTGGGAATCTCAAGGACGTCGAGTCCGTAGATTTCCTTGAACTCATCCGCCTCCGTAAGTGCCGTGCCAGTCATGCCGGAAAGCTTGTGGTACATCTTGAAGAAGTTCTGGATCGTGATGGTCGCAAGCGTCTGGCTTTCCTCACGTACCTTGAGACCTTCCTTTGCCTCAATGGCCTGATGCAACCCTTCGGAGTAGCGACGCCCATACATCAGCCGACCTGTGAACTCATCGACGATGATGACCTCTGTATCCTTGATGATGTATTCGCTGTCCTTCCTGAAGAAGACCTGAGCCTTGATAGCGTTACGCAGGATCTTGCCGTAGGTGGCCTGCTCCTTCAGCAGCTTGTCCTGGGGAATCCTGGCAGCGTGGGCAAAACGGGTCAGCAGATCGTCGGCAGGCTCGATTGTCTTGTGCTTCTCTTCGTAGACATAGTCGGAGCCCTCCGGCGTCTCATTGTCACCAGCCGGTACGTCCGAGCGGACCGCCCCCTTCAGGCGTTTGACAAATGCCGCAGCTTCGTAGTAAGGCATATCCGAATCACCACCGGGTCCGGCGATGATAAGAGCTGTCCGAGCCTCATCGATGAAAATGTTGTCGACCTCATCGACAATGCCAAAATCGAGAGCCCCCTTCTGAACCATGCCGTCTTCCGAACCGGCCATATGATCTCTCAGATAGTCGAACCCAAACTCGTTGTTCGTGCCATAGGTAATGTCGGCCGCGTATGCGGCGCGGCGCTCTTCGGGACTGCTGTCGTTCTGAAGGAGACCGACCGACATGCCAAGAAACTCGTAGACCGGCCCCATCCAGGTCCGGTCGCGCTTGGCCAGGTAGTCGTTGACAGTGACGAGATGGCCCCGGTGACCCATGAGCGCGTTGAGGTACAGGGGACATGTAGCCACAAGTGTCTTTCCTTCGCCCGTTTTCATCTCGGCGATGTTGCCGAAATAGAGCGCAATGCCTCCAAGGAGCTGTTCGGGAAAGTGCTCCAACCCTATGAGACGGCGGGAGGCCTCTCTCACCAGTGCAAAGGCTTCGGGTAGCAGCTCGGTGTCGGCGGTGCCTGCCGCAGCCCTTTTTCTGAGGTCGGCTCCATAGTTTTTGAGACCCTCGTCGTCCAGCCCGGCCAACGCCGGCTGGAGTTGAAGGATCTGTGGAAGCATGACTTTGTATGCCTTGAGCTTGCGAGCAGCGGGAGAGAACGAGCTTAACAGTCCCATCAGAGAAGTACCTCCATAATGAGAACTACTGGACCCTTTGACACAGTTACCGAGCCGGCTTACCGGGTTGTCAGCGAGCTCAGCCCTTCGGTGCGGGTCTCAACACAAAACAGCCTTGGCGCCGCTCATCAAACCACGACGCCAAAGCTGAAGCGAGGGCTCCTGGTGTTGCTGCAACAACCGGAAGCCTCGTCTGGTCAGTCGATTTCAATAAGGCCGTAACCCCCATAGGTACGCTTGTACAAGACGCAGACCTTGTTTGACAAGGCATTCCTGTAGACGAAGAACTGGTGTCCCAGCATCTCGATCTGAAGGATCGCCTCTTCTTCGGACATTGGAAGTACCTCGAATTCCTTGCGCTTCACAATTCCTTCTGGAGACTCGTCAACGTCCTCCACCGGTACTTCGGACTGGAAGAGGCCCTTGAGTTCAGCAACCGCCTTGAAGTCCCTCCGGAACACCCTGGTGTGGAACTTGCGGATCTGAACATCGAGCTTATCGCATGCTGCATCGATAGAACCTTCCATGTCTGGTCCCTGGCCTGAAGCCTTGATGATGCGGCCCGAGACCTCGAGTGTCAGTTCGCATGTATATTTACCTCGCAGGAGGTTCAGATTGGCACCGAGCGTGGGTTCCTTGCGAAAGAATTTGTCGAATCGACTGACCTTTTCGTTCAGATAGGCAAGAATGCGCGGAGGGATCTCTAGCGTCCTGGACTTATGTTCTACCTTCATGTGTGCCTCCCTTTGCATCAGATTCGGCTCTTGCCTTCATAAGCCTGACCGTATTGTAGCCCGACTACGAGCGAGGGTCAAGTACAGACATTGATGGGGACATGCTTGCAGGATGACGTTCTCGGCGGCGCGCACTGTAGCCCCTGTTGTCAGGACGTCATCTACGATGATGACCGTCCTGGCGCGCAGCTGGTCAGATGCGCCGCGCGAGAGCTCGAACGCGTTATTAATGTTTGTCAGGCGCTCTGCGTCCGACAGCTGCGTCTGAAGAAGAGTCCGACGGGTCTTGAGCAGCAGGTTGCTGCCGAAGTCACCGTCGAAAGCGGTGGCAAGCATTTTGGACGCGACGTGAGGAAAATGATGAGGGTCTTCCTGATTCTGGACACCGAACCTTGGAATGGGCACAAATACTGGCTGGTTTCCCATGGGAAGAGTTGCAGCGATCCTCGCCAGCATGTCAGAAAGTTGTCTGGACAGCTGATACTCACCTTGCACCTTCATTTGCAGGATAGCCTGTCGCAATGTTCCCTCATACCAGTAGGCAGAGAAACCTGATGCTGGACCAGCGGCGAGACGGGAGTCGCTCCATGCCGGATCGCAGGGTCGAAATGAACAAGAGCAGCGGGGGCAGATTGGCAGGTCCGAATCCTCACCACAGAGAAAACAGGCCTTGTCGGCGATTGCCTGGTGAAGAACCGACAACAGACTCATGGGTCTCTGTGTTCCAGAACCGACTTCAATCGAGCAATGCGGTCCACTCTGGCTCGGTCGAGTTGCGTAATGACCTCTTCGGCTACAGGAGAAACGGTTCCGGAGCGAACACGCCGAGCAGCCTCCTGTGGAGGCACTCTCGGCTGGAGGGCCTCAAAGCCACAACAATCCGCCAGTTGGGACATTTTCGGGTCATACGCGAGTGCTACCACAGGAGACCGTGCCGCGACTGCGGCAACGGCCATATGATACCGCCCTGCGATCGTCAGCGTAGCAGAGCGGCAGAGTTCCAGCAGTGGAAGTGCCTGAGTCGAGATGATGAGTTCGGACGGGATGAGCAGGCGATCCCGGACAGCTCGTGTGAATTCCAGATCTGCAGCTGGAAAGAGCACGACCAGATCCAGCCGGGCAGATGATTGGGATCCCAGACAGTCAAGAAACGACGCGGTCTCTTCGGAACTCCACCCGAATCGTTGATTGACACAGGCAACGATGTGGGGCTCGCGGCGAGCGACTGCAACAGATTCACCAGCTCGGGTGATCAGGTAAGAAAGCCCGGCGTCGGACGACACAGAGATGTCCTGCGCACGGACCCCGCAACCGAGCAGGAGGTTTCGTGAAGCGTCGTCGCGAACGTCGATCAGGACCATACGTCCAAACACCGTCTTCACGAGGCGCCTGATCCATGGACGCGTGACAGGACCGATACCCTGTGCATAGGACATGATTCTCTTCCTGCTCTGCGTGGCCAGCAGGGGTATGCCCAGGTAATACAGGCTGCTTCGCCAGCTGGTCACATCCTGGATCAGTCCTCCTCCACCCAGCATCACGTAATCACACGTCCTGATCGCTGCTCTCATCGCTGCCGGGTCATGACGATCGACGAGAGAGTGCCGGGGACATGCGAGGCTGACGTATTGGCCGGGGTCATTGACCGCAAACACCACTTCGCACTCGATACTCGCCAGTTCATCCTGCACAGCCGCGAGGATGAGTTCGTCGCCGAAATTGCCGAAGCCATAGTAGCCCAGGACGAGGATTCGGGTCATCCAGGCCCCTCACGTGTGTGATGATGCGCAAGCACACGGAACATGAAATAGAATATGCTTCCGACGCGGCGTACACGGCTTGGCTGGACGACTAGTCTGTACAACCACTCCGTACCGGTCTTCTGAACAAGCTTCGGCGCCCTGCGGACAAGTCCACTCCAGACATCGAATGTGCCGCCAACCCCGATTGCGATAGGGATACCCATGTCACGGTGGTGCCAGATCCATTTCTCCTGGGCCCCGCCGCCCATGCCGACCAGGAGAATGTCGACCTGTGCCTCGTGGATCTTGTGGATCATGTCTGCCTCTTCTACTGTGTCGAAGTAGCCGGAATGGAAGCCCACGACGTGAAGATTCGAATAGCGTGCCAACACGTTGGACGCAGCCCGTTCGACGATTTCGGGTTTGGCACCAAGGAAGTATACGCGGTAGCCTTTGCGCTCGGCGAGTGCCAGCAGAGAACTCGAAAACTCGATGCCGGGAATACGGTTCTCGATCCGCGAGCCCAGCATGCGTGCTCCCCACACGATGCCAACACCGTCGGCAACGACAAGATCCGCCTGCTGGACGATCTCGAGGAACTCGGCATCCCTGAACGCACGTGCAGCCATCTCGCCATTGAGCGTGACGACGAGGTGAGGCGCCCCACTCTTGACAAAACCGTCGGCAATCACAAGAAGATCGTCCATATCCCTGTTGCTGATCGAGATGCCAAAGAAATCGATGTCGTCCACATGTTCCCGTGGTGATCGGAGAACGATGCCGATGAACCGCGGAAGCGAAAGGATACGAGGCAGTCGCTTGGGGTCGAGCACGAACCGGTACAGCCACTCAAGACCAAGCCTCTGGACGCGGGCAGGCGCACGCTTGAACTCGCCCGACAGGACGTTGTAGCTCCCCCCGACGCCCATGGCAAACGGAACACTCATTGCAGAAAGGTTGGCTGCGAGAAACTTCTCCTGCTTGGGACTTCCCATGCCGACGAACATGATGTCAGCTCTGCTACCGGCTATCTCCGCAACCAGGCCGGGTTCATCCGCCTCACTGAAGTATCCGTCATGTGAACCGGCTACAATGAGACCGGGGTATCTCTCCTGGACAATCGCCACAACCCTTGAGAGCACGTCGGG
>JBAQYC010000284.1:0-5135 GCA_049299835.1 Candidatus Cryosericum sp.
GGATTGCCCTCGGCCGACGTTGTCCCGACGGTGAGGAACGACTGTGCACTGATGGCGTGCTTGACGATGGCGGGGTCGAGTCCGGGAGCCCCGGACTTGATGTACATGTCTCCGATGTACTCGTTCATCGCACTCAGGGCAGCGTCCATCTTGAACGTTCCCTGTATCCCCATCATCGAGAAATTGCGCATGATCGTGTACGTCTGCACCTTCTGAGGGTGTTGTGCCTGGATACCGGCTTCAAATCCCGGAGGGATCACGAGGACGGCGCTCCCCTTCTCCGAAGCGACCTTGCGGACAATGTCATCGACGACGCCCTCCGTGACCGTGGTCACCTCGAAGTTCGCCTTCGTGAGAATGCCCGAAAGCAGTTCGGAGGTCTGGGTGTGGTCGAGGTCCACGACCGTGATGGGCTGTGGGGCGGCCTGCTTCTTCTGCTCCTGGTTGATGGTCCTGCCAAGGAAGCTGTAGATCACCATGACGAGCAGGATAGGGATGAGCGTCTGCCACGTCAGCATCTCTCTCAGTTCTTTCTTCAGTACGACGAAGAATCTCCTCATTGCTTCACCACCTGAACGAAGACCTCTTCCAGGTTTGCCTTGCCATACTTGTCCTTGAGTCCCTGGGGAGTCCCGATGTCGTGGATCGTGCCTTTGTCGACAATAGCCACGCGGTCAGACAGGTACTCTATCTCGAGCATGTTGTGACTGGACAGGAGCACGGCCATGCCTTCGGCCGTCGTCCTGCGAATCGACTCACGAATGTCGATTGCGGCGACCACGTCGAGACCGCTTGTCGGCTCGTCGATGATGGCCAGTCTCGGATGCGTCATCACGGCACGTGACAGGAGCAGCTTCCGCGTCATGCCCTTGCTGTACGTACCGATCTTGTCGCGCAGCCGTTCGCCCAGTCCCGTGATGTCCGAGGCTCTCTGGACATATTCGCGCTGCGTCGCGATGTCTGAAGCAAACAGCTCTGCCATGAAGTTCAGGTATCCAAGACCCGTCAGATTCTTGTAGGCTCCGGCTTCCTCGGGCAAGTAACTGATGATCTCACGTATCTGAGCCGCCTCCTTCTGGACATCCATCCCATAGACGCGGGCAGTGCCCGACGTCGGCTGCAGGATGGTCGCCACGATACGCAGCGTCGTCGTTTTGCCGGCGCCGTTGGGTCCGATGAGCGCAAAGATCTCCCCAGGCGCGACCTCGAAACTGACGCCATGAAGCGCCTCGAACTTCCCATAACTCTTCTTCAGATTCTCTACGACTAGTGCCTGTTCCACAATGGAACCTCCTCGCTGCTTCTCCCCATACGATGTGACTCTCCTCCAGAATCAGCTCTGCGCCTCACCGGCACAGTTGTACTAGTATAGTAGTACAGACCAGAGTGTCAACTCTGAGCGTGGAACGTCAGGTACGAAAGGGTTCTCAGGCTCAGGCCGCCAAGTCGTTGATGACGACCAGAGGAAATACACTCATGCGAGAATGTCCTCCAGAAACTCAATACACGGTGGAGTTGTATCACTCATCAGGATGCTCAGCGCATCGATGTGAATGCCCCGCGTGGGCCGCGTCAGACCGGGGATTCCTGCTGCAAGCGCGGCCATCGTCGATCGCCTCAGATGCTCCTGCTTGCGATTGTCGATCGCCTCGAGAGGACTTCCATATCCGGCCCCCCTCCTCGTCTTGACTTCCACCACGTGAACGTGGCCGTCCTTCTCGGCAACGACATCCAGTTCGCCGTAGCTGGTACGGAGGTTCCGGGCCACGACGCGGAAGCCGTGGTCAGTCAACCATTGAGCCGCAAGTGCCTCACCGGCGTTTCCCAGCGCCCGGTTGTGCTGTCCGTCCAAGCGGCAACTCCTCAGTCTCTACAAGCTGTTTGACGACAAACGTCCGTCGGTGCTCGGCGGAGGGCCCCCTGGTTCGAAGGGCCTCGATGTGCTGACGCGTTCCATAACCCACGTTGCCCTCGAATCCATACCCATGGACATGACGAGCCATAACCCGCATGGCAGAATCTCGTGACACCTTGGCCGCAATGCTGGCGCCCGCAACCGATAGCAGAGTTGCATCTGCATCGATGATCGCCATGGAGATCAGATGCTCCTCCCGTTCCAGGAAGGGTGGAAGCAGCGAACCGTCGACGACAACCCCAATACGCGAACCGATACCCCATTGTTGTCTGACAGCCGGCAAGACAAGGACAAGCGCCTTCTCCATGGCCCGGTAGGTCGCCGGAAGGATCCCATCAGCATCGATCTCGGCCGCCGTGGAACTCCCTGTCGCAAAGAGGGCGTGTGCAGGAAGGAGTTCGAATGCCTGTCCCCGCTGGTGCTGACTTAACAGTTTCGAATCATTTATGAACGCAGTGCCCCGCGGGTCCGTGATGGCACAGGCACCCGCGTAGACGGGTCCAGCAAGCGCTCCCCTGCCCGCCTCATCGATCCCGATGATGACGTCCAGTTCGTACCGGGACTTGATACCTTGTTCAAAGAGCGCCAGAGCTTCATGCCGCATATCGTTCTCCCTGCCTGCCAATGGAAAAACCCTCCCCGCCGAAACGAGGAGGGTTCATGGTCACCACTGCTACTGCGCGAGGCCCGTCTGGGCTCGAAGCACGACAAAGTGCTTGAGGGGCCAATAGGCGAACATTGCACGCCCGATGATGGAACTGGTAGAAACGGTTCCAAAGGAACGCGAGTCGAGACTCACCGCCCGGTTGTCTCCCATCAGGAACAGCTGTCCCTGGGGAACTGGAGTTGGCGAGAAATCCGGCATCACGTACCCGTGCAAATACGGCTCATCTGCAACCTTGCCATTCACATATATCTTGCCGTCCTTTGCCTCGACAGTTTCGCCAGGAAGACCAATGACACGCTTGATGTATGGGTCACCGGTGGTGACCCCGGGTGGCCAGAAGATGATGACGTCACCCCGCCGCGGCTGGTGGAGACGGTACGAGAGCTTGTCTACCATAACGAGATCGTTCGGGAAAACGGTTGTCTCCATTGACGACATCTGGATACGATACGGCGACACCACCCAGTGGCGCAACGCATAGGATGCTCCGAACGCGACCGCGATGATGATGACCCAGTCAAGTACTTCGCGAATGGCTTTGTTCAAGGATTACGCGTCTCTCTTCTCCTTGACATTGCGAGCCGTGCCGACTCTTTCTCTGAGATAGTACAGCTTCGCACGACGAACATCGCCGTGACGCACGACCTCAAGCTTGGCAATCATTGGAGAGTAGAGTGGAAATACCTTCTCTACGCCAACGCCAGAGGAAATCTTGCGAACCGTGAACGTCTCGCGGCTGCCGCCGCCCTTTTTGGCGATAACAAGACCCTCAAAGACCTGGATCCTCTTCTTGCCACCTTCCACAATGTTGATGTGAACCTTGACAGTGTCGCCGACCAGAAGGACGGGCATGTCAGGCTTCACATATCTGCTCTCTACAAGATCAATTGCATTCATTTCAGAACTCCTTTCACCGGGCTGACATTCATACAAACATATAGTTTAGCAGAACGCTGACGTTTATCAAGGCGAGAAGAGACATACAGCCCAACCGCACTCTGGCCGGAGCGTCGTCACACGGCACGTTGACAAGGTGGCACGAGCCATCCGCAAGAAGTCTATGCATTTGCCGTACGACCACAAGCCCAAAATACGAGGAACTCAACACCAGGAAGCGGTTTTTTGCGAATGCCCTGCTATTACGTATACTTCTCGTGTACCTGAATCCAGTCGGAACGGCGGCAGAAACAGCATCGAGGAGGCACTCATGGACACGATTCGCAACAGGAGAAGTATTCGGAAGTACACCGCCCGCCCGGTGCCTCAGGAACTGATGACCAGACTGCTCGAGGCAGCCATGTCGGCTCCGTCGGCCGGCAACGAACAGCCATGGGAATTTATCGTCATCACAGACCGGGAAGTGATGCAGGCAATCACGAAGGTACACCCGTATTCCCAGATGCTGAAAGAGGCGCCGCTGGCCGTCGTCGTGTGCGGGAACCTGGAGCGAGAGAAGTACCCCGGGTTCTGGGTAGAGGACTGCTCGGCCGCAACCGAGAACATCCTTCTCGAGGCGGAAGAGTCAGGACTGGGAGGCGTGTGGCTCGGCGTCTATCCACACGATGAGAGGGTCAGGGGAATCGCCGAACTTCTCGGATTGCCTTCTTCTGTCATCCCGCTGTCGCTCGTCGCAATCGGCTATCCCGCAGAGAAGAAACCGCCTGCCGAGCGTTTCGATGCGTCACGAGTCCACACCAATCACTGGTAGATCGTTCTCCTGAGGACAGTCCTTCGTTCTGCACTCTGCCACGACAACACGCGCACTTCGCGCTTGATGCGCGCGAAAGCTGCGCCGAGTCTTACGTCAGGAGCGTCCCAGCAGGCGGTCCAGAATGATTGCGGCCGCGCTGCGCACCGACAGGTGGTTGAACTCTGTCGGCCCCCAGACGGGGTCCAGGACATAGTCCATCTGTGCCATAATCGCATCGGCCAGGCCAAAACCCGTCCCAAACACCAGGAGATACGGATGATCCCCTGAACGAATCTTGTCGCCCATTTCCGGATAGCCGATGGAGTTGACGAATGTTCGCGCGCTTGTGGCTATGAGCTGTGGTTTCTCACCTTCCACGCTCTGGATGTCGGCAGCAGCTTCTTCGAAATGCGACACGACCCGCAGCAGTGACAACGATTCGGCGCGGTTTGGATTGTACTCGAGTCCGAATCCCTCGTTCCAGAAATGAGCGATGCGCAGGGCGATCTGTTGTTCCCGGGGAAGAGGCTCGACTTCGTACATCGCCCTGGCTCCATATGTCTTGCCTGCCCGTGCTATATCATGGATGTCGTGGATGACGATGGACGTCGTAACGATCTCATGGTGTTTGTTGTAGACCGGGTGGTGGACAACTGCCAGGTACAGTCTGAAGTCAATCAAGAATCCCTTTCAGGTCCGCCAGCACCTTTCTGAGATACTTGCGGTCCTGGTCGGTCAAGTCGAAATCACGCAGAAGGTCCGGTCTGCGGATGAGAGTCTTTCTGAGCGCTTCCTCTCGACACCACTTTGCAATGTTGGCGTGATGTCCCGAAACAAGAACGTCAGGCACGGTCTCCCCATCC
>JBAQYC010000285.1:0-3260 GCA_049299835.1 Candidatus Cryosericum sp.
TAAGATGTACGTGAGCCATTGGTTCCCCTTTCAGTTTTTGGTTGGACACAAAACCATTATACCGAAAGCGAGCCCTTGGCTCTTTCATTCTCCTGAATTTACACCAACTATACGGACACTATCCACATGAAAGCCAACCAAATCGAATCAACTAATAGGCGGGCAAGCATGATCTATCACATCGAGACCGAAGACCTGTGGCGGCAGGCGCTGCTCGCAGGTGAGTACGTCCCTGAAAGCTATGAGAGCGACGGCTTCATCCACTGTTCGGCACTGGAACAGGTCACGGATGTCGCAGACAGGCACTACCATGGTGGTCACGGCCTGCTGCTCCTGTGCATCAGCCAAAAGCTGCTCGACTCGGACACGCTGTGGGAACCGACCGACGGGTTCTACTATCCCCACATCTACGGCTCTCTCAACATATCTGCAGTCGTGGCCGCAATCCCTTTCCCGTGTGAGGACGACGGCACGTTCCACCTGCCGGCGAACATGCCGGAGGACATGGACGATTTCCCGGCAGCGGATCCATTGTAACACTCTCGGAACGGTTCAAAGTCTGTTTCACCTTGAGCTGTCATTCCCCCCGAATATGTTAGTTCAATACGAGGGGGTGCTTTTCTCGAGCCCTTTGGTTCAAGGCAAGGGGTGCTTGTGATGGGTGCTTTCGCCATGCCGGCGGGAATCCACTCTTTCGTGTACCACTTTGCCGGCTAATTACCAGCTGACCCCATATCGGCGTACTTGTGCTGCCGCACCGTTTTCTCTACACTATGAGCAGGCGCCCGACAGCATTGGGCGGCACCGTATCTTCGCCATCTGCAAAAGGAGGAACACAATGCCCTGGCTAATCGCTCTTGGAGTCATTGCTCTCATCGCCGTGTGGCTCATCGGCATTTACAACCAGCTCGTCAAGAAACGCACCATGAAGGACGAAGCCTGGTCAGGTATGGATGTCCAGCTGAAACGCCGCTATGACCTTATCCCGAACCTGGTCGAGACAGTCAAGGGGTTCGCCGGGCACGAGGAGAAGGTCTTCACCGAGGTCACCGAAATGCGCTCGCGCGCCATGGATGCGACCGGCGTCGCGGACAAGGCCGCGGCCGAGAATCAGCTGAATGCGACACTGAAGACTCTGTTCGCTGTCGCGGAAGCCTACCCTGAACTCAAATCCAACACCAACTTTCTGGACCTGCAGGCGAAGCTCGCGGACCTCGAGGACCAGATCCAGATGGCTCGCCGGTATTACAACGGCACAGTGCGGGATTACAACATCATGTGCGAGACATTCCCGTCCGTCTTTGTTGCAAACATGTTTGGCTTCAAGAAAGCCGAGTTCTTCGAGCTGAACGGCGCCGAAGAACGCGAATCGCCCAAGGTTTCGTTCGACAACAAGTAGCAGTCTGTTCATGCGTCAGGCGCCGGCCGTGAAGAAGCTCGCCTGCACTGTCCTCATGCTTGTGGCAGCCCTCCTGCTCCTGTCCCCCGTGGACAGGGCGGAGGCTGTCGAAGCTGAGCGCATCCTGTCGTTCGACAGCGTCGTCACCGTCCATACCAACTCGACGATGACCGTCCAGGAAACCATTCGGTTCATCTCGGCGGGGATCACCATTCAGCACGGCCTGTATCGTGACTTCCCGACGACCTACGACAACCCGGGGCGTGCTCCCGTGCGGGTAGCTTTCCAGGTCGTCAGCCTCGTGCGGGACGGCTCGACCGAACCATGGCACACGACGCAGCAGACAAACGGCGTGCGGGTATACTTCGGTTCCAGTTCCGTGGACCTTGAATCCGGCGAGCACACGTACGTGTTCACCTATACATCAGACCGTCAACTCGGGTTTTTCGACGACCATGATGAGCTGTTCTGGAACGTAACAGGAAACGGCTGGCAGTACTCCATCGAGCACGCCTCCTGCACTGTCATCCTGCCCGGAACCACGTGGCAGCAGATCACTGGGCTCACTGCCTATACCGGCCCCCAGAGTGCAACGGGTACCGCCTACGCCGTTTCTCGTGACACCGACGGAAACCCTGTATTCACAACGACAGCCCCATTGGCCCAATTCGAAGGGTTGAGCGTCGTCGTCGGTTGGCCGAAGGGGTTCGTGGTTCCGCCATCACCACTGCAGAACGTGCTGTGGTGGCTGCGGGACAACCGTTCGTTCGGCATCGCCGCCCTGGCGACGGTTGGTCTCCTGTTGTACTATATGCTCACGTGGGTGCACGTGGGTCGCGACCCCAGACCCGGCACCATCATCCCGCTCTTTGCGCCGCCCGAAGGACTCAGTCCCGCTGCGATGCGGTACCTGCGGCTCATGAAGCCCGACACAAAAGGGCTGGCGGCGGCGATAACGGGACTTGCGGTCAAAGGTGCTCTCGTCATCTCACAAGATGACAACGGCTCCTTTGCGATTGACACGACCGGATCGACACCGACCGGCCTGATGCCGGATGAAACGGAACTCCTGCAGGAATTGTTCGACGGTCGTGCGAAGACACGGCTCGTCTTCAAGCAGAGCGCACACAACCGCGTCCAGGCCGTCAGCAAGGCACTTGACCATGCACTGCGATCAGACTATGGCAAGGGATACTTCGTCACCAACCTTCGCTATGCTGTGACAGGTATTGCCCTCTCCATTGCTGGAGTCATTGCTGTCGGCCTGCTCGGTACAACACAACCAGAGAGGATCTTCGGGTTTCTGTTCATGTCGGTCTGGTTGTCGATATGGACATTCGGGGTCGCCGAACTTGTTACCCAAGTCGTAGCGTCGTGGCGCGGGCGGTCTGCGGGTACATCGGGCAAACGCGCCTCCAGCGCCCGGGCGTCAGGTTGCCTCACGCTGTCCGCCATACCGTTCCTGCTGGGCGAACTCATCGGTACGATCGGCTTCGTGGTGATCGCGGGGCCTTTGCTTCTGGCACTGGTCTTCGTGACCGCCGCAATCGACGCTGTTTTCTTCCGCCTCCTGCGCGCCTATACGCCACAGGGTCGAGCTCTCCTGGACCAGATCTATGGATTCCGCATGTACCTCAGCACGGCAGAGAAGGACCGGATAAACATGCTGACGCCTCTCGATCACACGCCCGAAACATTCGAACGGTACCTGCCCTATGCGCTGGCCCTCGACGTGGAACAGCAGTGGAGTGAGAACTTTGCCGACGTTCTGGAGCTTACGGACGCATCCGGTCAGCCGACCTACCAGCCCGTGTGGTTCTCTGGTGAAACATGGCGCTCGACCGGCTTCTCAACGCTTGGC
>JBAQYC010000286.1:0-5089 GCA_049299835.1 Candidatus Cryosericum sp.
GTGGGCTGCTTCTGGCGGAAGAGGCTTTGACACCGGGAAGGCACAGGAGACGGGAGCACACGCGATGATTGAGCTGGATTCACTGACGAAACGATCTGGGGACAAAACATCTGTCGATCGTCTCTCGCTGACGATCCCGGATAACGCTGTCACGATTCTGCTCGGTCCTTCGGGATGTGGAAAGACGACGACACTCAAGATGATCAACAGGCTGATCGAGCCGACAAGCGGAGATATCCGCATTGATGGGCGCAGTGTCTACAGCATGGATCCAATTGAGTTGCGACGCAGTATCGGATATGTCATTCAGGAGATCGGCCTGTTCCCGCACTATACGGTGGAGGGCAACATCGGGGTGGTCCCCGGCCTGCTGGGATGGGACAGGGCCCGGATGCGGCGTCGGGCCGAAGAGTTGCTGGAACTCGTCAACCTCGACCCGTCGGTGTACCTGCGACGGTATCCTCGGGAGTTGTCGGGGGGAGAGCGGCAGCGTGTGGGCGTAGCTCGCGCTCTTGCGGCCGACCCCCGTGTTCTGCTCATGGACGAACCGTTTGGCGCCATCGATCCCATCAACCGGCGCAGCCTCCAGGACTTCTTTCTCCGGCTGCAGAGCGACCTGAAGCGCACCGTCGTTTTCGTGACCCATGACATTGGCGAGGCGGTCAAGCTGGGCGACTACGTTGCCATCATGCGGGACGGGCGGCTGGTGCAGATGGACACTACGCGTGCCTTGCTGGAACACCCGGCGGATGCGTTCGTCGAGGACCTGCTGGGTGCGACGCGTTCGGCGGAGCAGCTGCTGCTGTATCGGGCTGCGCACTACGTGGACACTGCGTTTACGGTCATGACGACGGAGGAGATGCATCGTTCGGGCGTGCAAGCAGAAGCGCCGCTCATCATCCTCAAGGACGGAGGCGTTGTCTCAGGCTACGTGGAGAAGGGAGTACTGGTCACGTGTGAGGACTCCGAGGACGTGGTCTGCCGGTTCGAGACCGTGAGTGGCAACGCCACACTGCTCGAGGCCGTTACGACACTTCTTGAATCCGGACGAAGGCGTGCCGTCGTGCAGGACCCGGACGGTACGATCCTGGGTACGCTGAGCGTTCCAATGGTTGTCGACATTATGGCGAAGGTCGCCCGGTGAACGCATTCCAGTACCTGGGCAGGAACTGGCCGGAGGTCAGCGCCAAGATTGTCCAGCATCTCGCCATGGTCGGGGTTGCGGTCGCCGCTTCTCTGGTTGTGGGGCTCGTGCTGGGTATCGTCGTCAGTCGGCCACGGCTGCAGAAGCTGGGACGGGCGATCATCGGGATCACAGGAGTTGCACAGGCCGTCCCGAGCGTCGCCGTCATCGCTCTTATGTTTGTGTACACGGGCATTGGCACGCGCACAGCCGTTATTGCCCTGTCCATCTACGGCGTCGTCCCGATCCTGTTCAACGTGTCTTCAGCTTTGCTGCTGGTGCCGTCGGACATGCGCGAAGCTGCCGGAGGGATGGGGATGACTCCCCTCCAGGTATTGATGCGGGTCGAGTTGCCACTTGCGTCCCAATCCATCATGGCTGGCCTGCGAACGACCGTTACCATCGACGTTTCGACCGCAACGGTTGCCTCAGTCGTCGGGGCGGGCGGCATCGGGGACATCATTTTCGTGGGTCTCAGCGTCGTGCGCCCCGATATGATCATCGCCGGGACGCTCCTGGTAGCATCTATCGCCATCCTGTCCGATGGGCTGCTTGCGTTTCTTCAGAAGTCTGTGGTCTCGCGCGGACTGTCCGCATCGTCCTAGGAGAAACGAGCATTAATCACGCATAAAGGCGAATGGTTAGACGACATCCGGCATTGGCCGGGTGTTACCAGGACATCGGAGGCGTAGATGACAGCTCAGGAGAATCATACATATATTGCAATCGACCTGAAATCCTTCTACGCTTCGGTCGAGTGTGTTGAGCGCGGGCTTGACCCGCTTACCACGAATCTTGTCGTGGCGGATGCAAGCCGTACCGAAAAGACCATCTGCCTCTCTGTGTCACCAGCACTCAAATCCTATGGTATTCCGGGGCGAGCCAGACTGTTTGAGGTCATCCAGAAGGTCAAGGAGATCAACGCAGAACGGCAGCGAATTGCTTCCGACACAACTATTGTCGGCTCCTCATGCAGTGCTCTTGAATTGGAAGCATCTCCGAACCTGTCACTTGACTACATTATCGCGTCGCCGCAAATGGCGCATTATGTGGAGGTCAGCACCCGGATTTACAGTGTCTATCTGCAGTATGTTGCTCCGGAAGACATTCATGTCTATTCCATCGACGAAGTCTTCATGGACGTAACAAACTATCTGAGTACCTATAAGCTTACAGCTCGCCAACTCACAACGAAGATCATCCACAATGTTCTTGACATCACCGGTATCACGGCAACAGCGGGCATCGGCACCAATCTGTATCTCTGCAAAATCGCCATGGATATAGAGGCAAAACACACAGCTCCAGACAAAGATGGTACGCGTATCGCTGAACTCGACGAAATGAGTTATCGTCGTTCTTTGTGGAACCATCGTCCACTGACGGACTTCTGGCGCGTTGGCAGAGGCTACGCCAAAAAACTGGAGGAAAACGGCCTTTGCACGATGGGCGACGTGGCGAGGTGCTCGATCGGAAAGCCGAACGACCATTACAACGAAGGACTGCTCTACAAGTTGTTTGGAGTCAATGCAGAGTTTCTGATTGACCACGCCTGGGGCTGGGAGCCCTGTACGATAGCTGAGATAAAAGCATACAGGCCTGGTACAAACAGCCTGGGCTCCGGTCAGGTGCTGCAGCGTCCCTATGCGTTTGAAAAAGCGAAACTGATTGTACGGGAAATGGCCGATCTGCTGGTACTGGACTTGGTCGACAAGGGACTTGTAACAAATCAGATGGTTCTGACCATCGGATACGACGTCGAGAATCTGAGCAACCCAGAAATCAGCAAGTCATACCACGGCGATGTCACCACAGACTACTATGGCCGTAAGGTCCCGAAACATGCTCATGGTACTGCTAACCTCGGCCGGCAGACATCTTCTTCAAAGCTGATAATGGACGCCGTCATGGGGCTGTTTGACCGCATCGTCGATAGGAACCTGCTGGTCAGGAGAATCAACATCACGGCAAACAATGTCGTCGATGAAAGCTCCATCGCAAAAACGGATGCATCTGAGCAACCTGACCTTTTTATGGATTATGATGCGCTCCAGAAGAAACGCGCTGAAGAAGAATCGAAACTCGAACGTGAGAAGCACGTTCAAAAGGCCGTGTTGAGCATCAGGAAGAAGTATGGTAAAAACGCCGTTCTGAAGGGCATGAACCTTCAGGAGGGGGCTACTACTATTGAACGGAACAGGCAGATCGGAGGGCACAAGGCATGATGGGGCCCTATGACGACATCATCAACCTCCCGCATCACGTTTCGACTTCTCGTCCGCGCATGTCTGTGCTTGATCGTGCGGCTCAGTTTTCGCCCTTTGCGGCTTTGACGGGTTTTGAGGACGCCGTGGAAGAAACGGCCCGCTTGACCGATGAAAGAGCGGATCTGGACGAAGACGCAAAGGCTGCGCTGAATGTAAGACTGCTGATGATACAAGAGCAGCTTGACGACCAGCCGCAGGTTTTCATTACCTATTTCAAGCCGGACGACAAAAAGACCGGCGGCGCCTATATTACCGCAAAAGGTTGCGTCAAGACAATTGATGAGTACGAACGAACCGTTGTTATGAAGGACGGCGCAAGGATCCCTGTCAACGACATTATCAAGATTGACAGTGAACTGTTCAACTCCATAGACGGCTCGATTGGATAGCCTTGTCATCTGGCCTGGACCTTTGATACAAGTTAACTATTCCCTTGACAGACTGCCGCTTGCGGAGTAGCTTTGAAGTTGGAATACCACAAACGTGTTGAGCTTGATCTGCTCGGCAAAATCAACACGCCACACAACAATGAAGAAAATTGAAGAGGTACGAAAACCAATCCGCAGCATTCCTTACCATATAGTATGCGGTCCTTGGAGAGGGACCCTAAAAACTACTACTCTAGACAATGTGAGGTACATATGCGTCGACTCACCTGTGCCCTGCTCGTTCTCCTTCTTGTCCTCACGTCTGTTCTGACTGGCTGCAGCAGACCAGAGGCAAAGACGATCACGATCGCCAGCAAGGATTT
The DNA here is from genome assembly GCA_049299835.1 of Candidatus Cryosericum sp. GTDB lineage: Bacteria > Caldisericota > Caldisericia > Cryosericales > Cryosericaceae > Cryosericum. The sequence continues at coordinate 4,202 of JBAQYC010000286.1, forward strand.
CACCGAGGGGTACGTGCTCACGTCTCTCGTGGTCGGCCTGCTCCGGAATGCGGGGTTCACGGTCGACGAGAAAGCTGGTATGAAGACCCTGATTATTCGGACGGCCCTGACATCGAAGCAGATCGATGCATATGTCGAGTTCACAGGAACTGCCTGGACGACACATCTCAAGAAGACTGACATCATCCGTGATCCGGTCGGGCTGTTCGATGCGGTGAAGCAGGCGGACCTCGCGGCGAACGGCATCGACTGGGTGTCGCGCATCGACTTCAACGATACGTATGCCCTGGCCGTCCGCAAGACCGATGCGGCGAAGTTCGGCGACACCATCTCGAGTCTCGCGGCATACGTTGCTCAGGACCCAAGGGGTGCTCTGTTTGCAATCAATCCGGAGTTCTATGAACGCCCTGACGGCTTTCCGGCCCTCACGAAGTTCTATGGGATGTCGATCCCGTCGACCCAGGTCAAGCTCATGGATGCAGGCATCACCTACCAGGCGCTCGACAACGAGCAAGTCGATGTGGCGATGGCATACTCCACCGACGGCCTGCTGAGGAAATTCGACCTGAAGGTGCTGACCGACGACAAGTCGTTCTTCCCCATCTACAATCCTGCCCTGTGCATTCAGAAGGAGGTTCTGGCAAAGTATCCCGAGATCCCCACGATCCTTGCTCCACTGACGGCGATCCTGACCACGGACGCCATCACCAGTCTCAACTATGCCGTCGATGTACAGGGGGATTCACCGGAAGCTGTTGCCCAGCGGTATCTGAAGGACAATGGCCTCATCAAGTAGGTGAGAGGCTTGAGGGGAGATGTGAACGGGATGCCGCATCAGCTTCAACCTGCCATGAAGACGGTGGCCGCCATCGCGGCCAGCGTCGAGAC
>JBAQYC010000287.1:0-3452 GCA_049299835.1 Candidatus Cryosericum sp.
GCTTCCCTTCGGACAGCGTCTCCTGAGTGTAGTACGCCGTGGATCAGCATTTCGTACTCACACAACAGCCACAAAGGCACACAGCTCAGTCATGAAGAGGTTTTCATCAAACATGTACGTCAATTACGATTCATTGACTTTGATCCCAGAGAGACTCCCTTCGGGGGCAGGTGGTCTTCTTTCATCAAGATACGCAGGAGGCGGTTATGGATTTGATGCCAGTGAAGCCACCTTCCACGAACCGCCGCCCTGCGGGATGAGTTCGACCCATCGAACGTTGAGGCCGTCGTCCCATCCGTACTCTTCCTGTGGCTCAGAGGTCTTCACATTCAGTTTCACCTTGTAGAATTCGCGCTCTGCCGTCCACTGCTCCAGACTGGTTTGTTCCACGCTCACGACCGTCAGAGCGCTCAGGCTCCGGAAATTGGCCAGCCACATCTGTGCAGTGGCTTCGTCGGGTGACGGTGAGCTCGCAAGCTGACGCACGCCCCACTCCGGTTGCTTTGTGCCGACGAAGTCGAAGAACTGGCGGAGGTCCTTCTCATGATTCTCCGTCCTCGGCTTCAGCAGGGCTTCGCGGTCGATGGGCACGACAATGTCTTCATTCCGTTCGTTGACCGCCCGGATGATGGTGCCCGTGATGCCGTCGACGAAGAATCAGTAGATCAATGCACCGCCGGGGGCAAGGCGCATGGTGAGGGAGTTACGTTCCTCGGCGGGCGCCACGCGCCACAACACGGCATCACCGAAGTTCTTCTTCGCGTCCGGCCACGCGAGTTCGGCAGCCTCGATGGAGGTCAGGTCGCTTGACTGCGACGTACCACCAGTCTTACCATTGCATCCGGCCAGTGAGCAGGAAATGACACACAGCACAAGACAGAGCACGATAAGACGACGAGCAGTCGTAGCCACCTCCGGTGGACGGCGTCCTTGAATCCTGCCCTAAGTGCGGATGGAGCTTGGCCCGTGTCAAGGATAGCAGTGCGGTCGGGACCTCGTATGAGTCAGAGTGGCTACCTGATGATGAGGGCGATGAGAAACACGATGATCATCACGGCAGACGCAATGAAGAGGATCTGACGCTCCCGCTCTGTGGGTGGAGGGATGGAACCCAGCCACCGTGAGCGCACAGGGCGCTGTGCAGGCTGGAACATGGACCAGGAGGTTCCCCGGCTCGTCGTCGCCCACGAACCACCCGTCGCTGAGGATGTACCGGTCCGGGTGGGCCGTCCAATCCGCCGAACAGCCTGTCGCACACGTGCCAGAACCGGGCGAATACCGGATGACCACCGGACCGCCAGACGGGACAGAGATGGAACCGCCTGTGAGCGAACGGGACCAACGCGTTCTATCAGCACGCGTCCGCAGGTCGGGCACCGTTCGGACCCCCATGGGATGACGGAATGACAGAATGGACAGGGACGGTACCCGGTGGGTATGTCTCCTGCACCGGTGCCGTTCATCCGCTGCTGATACTCCTGTCCTTGCGCCCGTGACGAATCCTCATTCATGACGACCCCCTGCCGTGGCTGACAGTATACAGTGGTCGCGCTGGACACGAAGGGGGCCCCGCGTCCTTGCCGACGCGGGGCCTTGGAGCTATGCGATGTCTTTTCTCGTGGTGCTGCGTGTCAGGTCTTGCCTATACCTTCCAGTACCAGTACTGGATGTTCCAGTTGTTGTAGACGGTGGAGGAGAAGAAGTGGTCGTAGCCCTTGAGGCCCTTGCGGACTTCGTCGGGATAGACGCGCTGTTCGAGATACAAGCAAGGAAGGTCCTCGCCCCAGATGTCCTGGATCTTGGAATAGGCTTCCTTGAGTGCAGCAGCCGTAGTGGCCTTCTGCGCTGCCTCGATCCACTTGTCCATCTCGGCGCTGCTGTAACGGTAGTTGTTCTGGCCCTGCATACCATTGGCTTCAGTCGGGATCTGATCGGTCTTGAACTGGTTGATCGAGCCGAATGCGTCGTAGTTGCTGAAGCTGATACCATGGAGGTTGACAATGAACGTCCCTGCGGTGGCAGCGTCGAGCATGGCGTCGAAATCCATGGGATCGTGCTCGAGCTTGATGCCCATCTTGGCGAGCATGGGCTCCATCAGGGTGACCTCACGTTCACGGAAAGCGGCACCCTGCGAATATGGCATCTTCAGTACAGCTGCAGTGCCATCGGGAAGGGTACGCGCCGTCTTGGCAGCATTCCACTTCCAGCCGGCGGCGTCCAGCAGCTCGTTGGCCTTGTCGAGGTTGTACGCATACTTGGCCAGGACCGGCTTGAAGTAGGCGGAACCGGATGACAGGGGCGACAGAACGGCGTCGGTGCCGACCATGGCTTTCTGGGTGATGAGCTTGCGGTCAATGCCATAGTAGAAGGCCTGGCGGACGCGCTTGTCCTTGAACCACTCGCTGGTCAGATTCCACTCGACGATACCACTCGTCGTTCCCTTATTGTAGTAGACATTGAACTTGTCGCCCATCTTCTGCTCGAACTGCTCGGCGAGGTCAATGGTCAGCGACTCGGAGGAGGCGTCGATCTGGCCGGTAAGCATGTTGATCAGCAGCGTGTTGGTGTTGTCGATGAACCGCTCAGTGATCGTCTCGAGGACGGGTTCACCACCGAACCAGTTTTTGTTCGAAGAATAGATGATGTACTGGCCTTCCACCTTGGACTTGATGGTGTACGGTCCGCAGTAGACTGGGTTGTTGCTGAAGTCAGAGGTGTTGATACTCTTGGGGTCCTTGTCGAACTGAGGTCCCAGGATGTGCTGCGGGTAGATGGTCCAGCCGGTCGGGATGTAGGCATCCCAGTTCTTCCAGGTGATGCGGCACGTGAGGCTGTCGATCTTCTGGATGTTGGTGACGAGGTCCATGGGTGTACGGGACACGACCTGGACGTCGTCGCTCATGTACAGCTTGTGTGAGAAGATGTAGTCATCAATCGTGACGGGCTTGCCGTCCGACCACGTCATACCCTTGCGGAGCTGGAAGTCGGTGATGACAGTGCCGTCAGCGTTGCGGATGAGGTGCTTGTTCTCGAGAGTAGGAACGTAGGTGCACATCTCGGGATACAGGACGCCGTAGGGGGTCATCGAGATGGGGCCACTGGCCAGGAAGGTCACAGCCTTCTGGGTGTAGGCAGAGTCGGAGATGAGCGCGAACAGGCTCTCGGGAGCGTTCTCTTCAGCCACCGTGGCAGTCTTCTTGCCGGTGGACGGAGGAGTGATGGTGTTGTAGATGGCGAACGCACAGTCGCCACGAGTAGCGGACATGGTGGGATTGATGTTGCGGAACTTGTCCCATGTCAGGAGCTGAACACGCGGACGGACGGCGATGGTGACAGCGCCGATGGCGTAGGTGCCGATCTTGTCCTCATCGTTGGCGAATGCGACAGGCTCTTTGATGGCATTGGCTTTGCCTTGCTGACCGAGAACACGGACAAGAAGGACAGCCATATCC
>JBAQYC010000288.1:0-10029 GCA_049299835.1 Candidatus Cryosericum sp.
GCATACCGCCTGGCAAGCATGGTCCAGGGTCGCAGTTCCATTGCAGGAAAGAGATCTTCCTGTTCGACCCAAACGGTACACTTGTGCACCGACTATCCGGTCACGATCCCTGAACAATGGGAATGCAAAGAGCCCGGCCGTCCAGCCGGGCTCTGCTTATTCAGAAAGCTGCACGGACTACTGTCTCTTGCTGTATTTCCGGATGTCCAATGCAACGGCGGCCACGATGATGAGGCCCTTGACGACCTGCTGCCAGTAGGCTGATACGCCCAGGACCACGAGACCGTTGTTGAGGACCTCGAAGATCAGGACTCCCGTGAGAACACCAACGACCGTTCCTCTGCCGCCGCTCGTGGAGACGCCACCAATGACCGCGGCCGCGATTGCGTCCAGCTCATAGCTCTGGCCGTAGTTGTTCGTCGCACCGCCCGATCGGGCCGCAAGGAGGACACCCGCGAGGCCGTAAAGCGTGCCGGCGATGGCGTACACCGCCACGAGGTTCCTCTTGACATTGACACCCGAAACGATGGCAGCGTTGACGTTGCCACCGATCGCGTACATGTTCTTGCCGAGCTGGGTCTTGTTCAGCATGACCCAGTAGAAGGCAAAAACGATAAGTGCGATGAGGATGATTGTCGGAATTGCAAAGCGTCCGAATCCAACCGACCCTGTCCCCAGGTTCGTGAAATCGAGCCGGAGTCCCCCGATCGGCTGAGCGCCCAACGGAGGCCGGTCAACATAGAGCGATGCAGCACCCCAGACGACGACCATCATGCCAAGAGTTGCGATGAAAGGCGGGACTTTCAGATAGGCAATGACGACACCGTTGATGATACCGACAAGGAGTCCGGCAGCAATTGCAATCAGGATCGGGAAGATGACCCACATATACGGAAGGTTCGGGAAGATCTTGCTTGCATAGTCTGGACGTTGGACAAGCGAGGCGACAATGACTGCCGCAAGTCCCACAGTACGCCCCGCGGAAAGGTCCGTGCCGCCTGTAATGAGCGCGCCGGCGCACGCAAGCGCGATAATGAGACGGACCGAGGAGATCCTCATGATGTTGACAAGATTGCCCGGCGTCAGGAAACCATTCTTGATAACGCCGATGACCAGAACCAATACCGCGAGGACCAGGATGATAGCATTCCTGACCGCGAACTCCTGGACGGAACGCGCCGTGATACGCTTGCTCGTACTCGTGGATGCAGGATTCTTCATGTTCGTCTCCCCGTTACATAAGCTGCGTCGCAAGCGTCATGATGCGCTCCTGCGTCGCTTCTTTTCCATCAAGGATTCCGGTGACCCGGCCTTCACACATGACCATGATGCGGTCGGACATTCCGATGAGTTCGGGCATCTCCGAGGAAATCATGATGATCGTCTTACCGCTCTTCGCCAGGTCAGCGATGATCGAGTAGATCTCGTATTTGGCGCCCACGTCGATGCCGCGGGTCGGTTCATCAAGGATCAGAATGTCCGGCTGGGTAAGCAGCCACCTTGCAACAATGACCTTCTGCTGGTTTCCGCCGGAGAGATTCTCGATCAGGGTCGCCAATGCGGGTGTCTTGACCCTGAGCGTGGCGATGATCTTCTCGGCATCCCGGCTGCCTGCCTTTTCGTCAAGAAGGCCGGCCCTGCGTACATACCGGCCAAGGTTTGCAATGAGCGTGTTGTCCAGCACAGACAGCACCGGGAAGATGCCAGTTTCCCGCCGCTCTTCGGTCAGGAGTGCCATCTTGTAGTGTTTGGCCTGAATGGGGTTGGTTATGACGGCCTTTGTGCCATTGATGCTGACTGTGCCATTCGTGACATGGCGCAGCCCGAACAGGGCTTCGACCAGTTCGCTCCGCTGCGCGCCGACGAGGCCGCCGATACCGAAGATCTCACCCTTCTTCACGTCAAACGTTACGTCCCTGAAGGAGTGTTCAGCAGCGGATGTAAGACCTTCTACCCTGAGAATGACATCGTCCGGTGTATTGTCCCGCGGAGGGAACATGTTTGTCAACGTACGACCAACCATCTGCTTGATGACAAATTCATACGTGAGTTCCTTGGTAGGATAAGTACCAACACATTTGCCGTCACGCATGATCGTGACTTCATCCGAGATCTCGAAAATCTCCTCCATCCTGTGGGAGATATAGACAATCGCGATGCCCTGGTCCTTCAGTCTCCTGATGATCGTGAAGAGATGCTGCACTTCGTTCTCAGTAAGGGACGAAGTCGGCTCATCCATGATGATGACGCTAGCATGGTATGAGACTGCCTGTGCAATCTCCATGAGCTGGATCTTCGAGGACGACAGATTGGACACTTTGGTCGCGGGATCAATATCTAGTTTGAGGTCATCAAAAACCGCTTTGCAGTCGGCATACATCTTCTTCTCATCAACGATTTTGAGGATACCGTAGTTCTTCACCGGGAAACGCCCCAGCCAGAAGTTCTCCATGACACTCCGCTCGGGGACGGGCAGGAGTTCCTGCTGAATCATGGCGATACCCGCATCATGAGCTTGCCTGGCACTGACGAATGAGACCGGCTGACCACTAAGGACCACTTCGCCACTATCGGCTGTATAGAGGCCGAATACACACTTCATCAGTGTCGATTTCCCCGCACCGTTTTCGCCTACTAGTGCATGTACACTTCCCGGAGACACCTTCACGGTGACGTCGTCAAGGGCCTTCACCCCTGGGAATTCTTTGGAGATGTTACGCATCTCCAGGACATATTCGCTGCTCATCGAGAGGACACCTCCGTAGCAGAAACAGACCGACGGAGGGCGTACGCGCTAGCGTGTACGCCCTCCTTCCGATTACAGAGAGATCAAGCGCTTACCTGAAAAACGAACACCACTACTTCGCGAGGAAGTCCTTGTAGTTGTCCTTCGTAACCTTCACGTACGGAACCCAGATGTACTTTCCAGCTGCATCTACGGTTCCATCGGCCAGAGCGAGCGGGGCAACATCAGACTTGGCCTCTGCGCCTGTGGCAAGAGCATAGGCGAGATCAAACGTAGCCTGACCCTGCTTGACAGCGTCGTTCAGGACGGTTCCCAGAAGGGTGCCCTGTGCAACAGCGTCAAGTGCAGGCGGAGTAGCATCGACGCTCACAACCGGCATGTACTTGCCACCAGTGAAATAGCCGGCAGCTTTGAGAGCTTCGATGGCGCCGAGACCCATGTCATCGTTGTTGGCGAGGACGACTTCGATCTTGCCTGCATTCGCGGTCAGGAAGGCAGCCATTTTCTCCTGCCCTTTGACGCGGTCCCACATGGCAGTGTCTTCGGCGAGCTTCTGGACCTTGAGTCCTGCCGCTTCAATGGCCTTGATGGAGAATTCGGTACGGTACTTCGCATCGGTGTTGGACGGGTCGCCCATCAGCATAACGTACTGAATGATGCCATCCTTGTTGAGATCGGCTTCCGGATGAGACTTCCAGTACTCAGCGACGATCTCGCCCTGATAGGTGCCAGACTGCTGCGCCTTTGCTCCAACGTAGTAAACCTTGTCCCATGCCGCCATGTCGGCCGCTACGGGTTCACGGTTGAAGAGCACAAGCGGAACGTCCTTGGTCTTGCACTTGTCGATGATGACCGAGACGGCGGATGGGTCAACCATGTTGATGGCAAGAGCTGTGTCGCCCTCGACAAGGAACTGGTCAACCTGGTCATTCTGCTTTGGCTGATCGTACTGACTGTCCTGGACAGACAGCAGGATCTTGCCATTTGCGGCAGACTGAATCTGGTTGCGGACATAGGACATGAACGTATCATCAAACTTGTAGATGGCAACACCGATTTTCGGCGTTACTTCGGCCTTCTTGGCGCAGCCGCCGACTGAGAGAACAAGCACAGCAACGAGAAACAGCATTACGATCTTCTTCATTCTCAATCCTCCTTGTCAAGATTGGGGTACCGTACCACCAACGCAACAATAATAACGTCACATAACGAATCCTAGAAGTATTCGCAGGAATGTCAACAGGTCACATGGTTTCGGCTGGGCATTGGCTGGAAAGGAGGTTTCAAAATCATCATGAGAACGTTGGAAATCACTGATATACTTTCCCGGATTATTGACGGTTTGAGGAGAGTACTGGATGAAAGCCTTCCTGTTCGACCTTGATGGTACGCTGCTATCCATGGACAGCCATGACTTCATGCACGCGTATTTCGGCGAGATCTCACGCGCCCTGTACGGCCTCGTGCCCCTGGATGGACTGGCCGCCAATATCCTTACGGCGACCGCACGCATGCAGGCGGACACCAGCCCGGACAGTACCAACCTGATCAAATTCAGGAGAGAATTTGAAGCCCTGTATCAGGATGTCGACCAGCAGGCCGTCTGGGACCGCATCATGGAGTTTTACGCAACCACCTTCGACAACGTCCACGATGTCGTGGAACGCAACGAACCCCTTTATCGGAGTGTCAAATACCTGCACGCAAAGGGACACCGCATCCTGCTGACAACCAATCCTGTCTTCCCCCAGCTGGCCACGTACAAGAGACTGGCATGGGCAGGCTTCACTCCGGACGAGTTCGAATACGTCAGCACGATGGAGAACTGCAGCTACAGCAAACCCCATGCAGCGTATTGGCACCACGTGACTGACACCATGGGTGTCGATCCCGCACAAGCGATCGCGGTAGGAAACGACTGCACTGAAGACATGTCAGCCCGTCTGGCCGGTATCGAGACCTACCTCGTGACAGACTACGCCATCGGGGATGTTGAGGCGTCTGGAGCCGACCACGTCTCGGACGCTCTGGGGTTCGAGCGGTGGGTGAAGGAAAACTACTGAGTCTGGAGGCGAACTGCGCAGTGTGCCGTCATAGCAAACACGCGCCTGCCTGCCACAACCATATGTCGAACATCCAGGTTTGGCAGACCACTGTTCAACCGTTGCCACGTTGCCCCCTCGTCCTGCGAGATTGCGGCACCACGTGCCTGTGTTCCCGCATACAGGGTCCCATCCCCGGCGACCACAATCACGTTGATCGCCCCTGAAGGGGAGAAGATGGTCGACAGCCCATTGCTGGACCGCGACCACCTCATACCGCCATCCTGCGAAACATACACGCCGTCGGCATCTGTGCCGGCGTAATACCGACCTGTCTGTTTGTCGACGGCAAGACTCTCGATCCAGGGAGTTCCAATAGAAGACTGCACAGGTTTCCAGCGGACACCGTCATCCCTGGTAATGTAGAACCCCTGACCCAGCAGCGATAGCAACACCGTGCCCGGCGATGCAGGGTCCGGCAGGAACGCAGCAATCTCCGTACGGGGGGTGGGCGAACCTGCGGGCGTAGTGACGACAAGTCCGATGTTTCTCGGTTCCCACGTCATACCTGCATCGTTCGAGACCGCGAATCCTCCGTCCGTACCAGCATAAACCATCGCCGGTCCCGTGGCAGGAGCCGCCAGGATACTTACCCTGATGCCGGGGATGCCCCGCGTGACACCGACCCAGTGGTCCCCCGCGTCAGCACTCCGCAGCACTGACCCGTCGGACGTGCCAGACAGGACAGTCTGTCCATCCTGCAGGACAAGAATGCTGAGCATAGACTCTGATTCGGAGCAGCACGACCACGTCATCCCCGCGTTCAAACTGCGGAAGACACCCTGGTTTGTCGCGGCGAAGAGAACGTCCACATCGACCGGTGACACTGCCAGTCCCGTGAGGGTGAGGTTGGTGATCCCCTCGCTGGAAGCATTCCATGTCATGCCGTCACCGGATGAAAAAACCCCGTGCGATGTTGCAGCCAGCAAGCCCAGGCTCGAGCGCTCCAATGCAAAGACGTGGCCGCCTTCTGGCAACTGGAACACAAGACTCCAATCAATGCCATCCAACGAGAAGTACACCGCCCCGGACTGTGTGCCAACAGCAAGTCCGGTCTCACCGTCAGCGAGGAATTGAACGACACTGCAATCTGATGGGAGCGCTCCGTTGTGCGACATTGTCCACGTTCGTCCCCCGTCCTTCGAGACTCCTGTTCCGCCGCCCGAAACGGTGACAGCCAGACGCAATTCATCCCCTGGATCGATGTCGACACCCATGATCGTTGGCTTGGATCCAAACGGCAAGGTGACGGCGTCCCAGGTACCGCCCCCGTCCCGCGAGACGAAGAGCCCCGACTCCTGCGTGCCGACGTAGACCGTCACGCCATCCCTTGTCGCGTCGACAGCCATGATGCGGTCGCCCAGTTTCTTGCGGCCGGTCCGGCTCCACGAGTGCCCTCCATCCCGGGAGACGAACAAGCCGGCATCGTCAGTACCGGCAAACACGGTGTCAGGAGAGCCAGATGGAGCGAAGAGACACGACAGCGATTTGCTGTCCAGCCCCCGGCCTGCGTTCTTCCACGTCTGGCCACCGTCTTCCGACAGGAAGAAGCCTGCTCCATAGACGGCTTTGCCGACAATCCTTCCGCCTCCCCTCGGGTCAAATTCGATACCCGCAACATAATGGCCGGACGAAGTGCCGCCGAGTGGCGTCCAATTGCCGCCACCGTCCGAAGAGGCATAGATCTCATCTTCGCGAGTGCCCAGGCAGACGACCATCTGGTCAGAAGGAAGGGTGGCAACAGCGGTGACCGGCCCACCATCAAGCCCTTTGTCCGATCGCACCCAGACTGTTCCCTCGGCAATGCCTTCTGCGTTAGTAAAGAGATGTCGCATAGCGATGGCCTCGCCTGCCCGGGCGTACCAGAGAACGGCCAGGACAAATACGATCAGAATCACTGCCACAACGCGACCAACGTACTTCATCTCTATCTTTCCCCCGTCATCAGAGTTCCGTCTCTTCATACAAGAAACGCGACCGGAAACAAGTGGTTACACCCGCATCTCAATATCTGTTCGGATTGCAAACAATTTCAAGGCGTCTACACTGACAGCATATCACAACGCTGAGGTGAACAATGGATTCTGGACAGCAGTTTTTGCATGAAACACGATACGCAAATGACAACCCCGTCCAGCCATCTGATCAGGAAAAGGGAATGCCACAACCCCCGCTCGAACTGCCACCGGATGCCGGCGTCCCCTTAATCTCTCTGCCGGACCCCAGGACGCTCGCTATTGCAGGCATTGATCTGCGCACCGCTATCGATCGCCGCCACAGCTTCCGCCTTTACCGGGACGAACCGCTGAGTATGGAAGAGCTATCTTACCTGCTGTGGTGCACCCAGGGTGTCAAGGCCGTCACGCCACGCCCCTGTACTCTCCGTACCGTGCCTTCGGGTGGTGCGCGTCATGCATTCGAGACGTACCTGATGGTCCGCGCTGTTACGGGGATGGAGCCCGGCATCTATCGGTTCCTCGCGATCGAACATGCACTGCAGCTCGTCAAGCCGGGAACGCAGACCCTCCATGACGTCACAGACCTGTGTGGTGGACAGAAGATGGTAGAGCTGAGTGCCGTCACCTTCATCTGGACCGCTGTGCCCTACCGTATGGTCTGGCGCTATAATCAGCGCGCCTACCGCGGCCTGTTTCTCGACGCCGGTCACGTCTGTCAGAACCTGTACCTGGCTGCCGAAGCTATTGACTCAGGCGTCTGCGCCATCAACGCGTTCTTCGACGACGAGTTCAATGCCTACCTGGGGTTCGACCCGGCACACCAATTCGTCATCTACTGCGCATCGTTGGGAAAGAAACCGACCGGCGGGCACCAATAGATCGGCCGGGGCAACCCGAATAGTGTTCGCGAAGCAGCATTCTCTTGACACATGCTCAGCCAGCTGTAGTCTGACCTGAAAGGGAGGTGCACGATGCCCAATGCGCTTGTAGTGTTCTATTCGCTGGACGGCGATGTCCGGTTTCTTGCCCGGTCGCTTGCCAGGGAGCTGCAACTGGACTCCATGGAACTGGAGCTGGTCAAACCTCACCCGACACATGGCTTCATGAAGTACTTCAAGGGCGGATTCCTGGCCGCCACTGGCGCGACTCCGCCACTCCGTCCGTTGGCCAACGACGCAGCGCACTACGATATGGTGTTTATTGGAACACCTGTCTGGAACAGCCGTCCAACCCCGGCCGTGCGAACATTCCTGAAGGGCGCCGACCTCAAGGGAAAGCGGGTCGCCTTCTTCACCTGCTACGGCGACAACGACGTGAAAACTCGCCGCATCCTGACTGCGCTGGTGCCGGGGGCCAAGGTTGTCGGCAACATCGGCTTCAAGTTGCCGCTCAAGATGGACAAGGAGCAGTGCGTCACCGACCTGGTCCGCTGGGCCAGGGACTTGATGAACGGCTGACGTCGCGATCTGACGGTTGACGCAGGCCGCAGGAGCGCTATCCTGCCCCTATGCCCCGACGAAAAGCAGCAGCCATAGCCCCTCCCAGAGACACGTCATTCGACGAGACGACACTTCGCGCCCTCTACCGCAAGGATCCATCGCGAATCCTTCCAAACCCGCTGTGGAAGACCATCGCGCGCCTGCAATCCGTGGAATGCAGGTTCATCTCTGACAGTGCGCAGGTTACGGGCGTCGAACTGCGCGAACCAAACAAGCTGCTCATCTATGGGACGCGGACGCAAGACCCATTGAAGGCTGCATCGGTCAAGCTGGACGGCGTTCCTACCGTACTCATCCACAACGACTTCGTAGCCTCCCTTGTCCCCTGGTTTGACAGCAAGGAGGCCTTCTTTCGCCTGGTCCACACTGGCAGTGAACTGCCACTGCACGCCACGGTGCCTGGCTATATCATCCACGAGGTCGATACCACGACCGAAGTTCCACTCGTCGCCACGATCCTGCACGCCTGCTACGACATTTCTACGCCGGGTACCGACGAGATCGCGACCTGGACAAAGCGCCCGGTCTTCGACCCGCACGCCTGGCTGTGGGTCATCGACCGAAAGACAAGGCGCCCTGTTGCTCTTGGCATCGCCGAGACTGACAGGATCACGGGAGAAGCGTCCCTCGAGTGGGTTCAGGTCTTGCCTGCGTACCGGGATCTCGGGTTGGGCACCATGCTTGTCCAGGAACTGGTCTATCGCCTGGAACAGAAGGTCACGTTCACGACGGTGTCAGCCCAGGTGAAGAACCTTTCCCAACCCGATCACCTGTTCCGTCGTTGTGGCTTCACCGGACGCGACGTCTGGTGGGTCCTGCGCCGCTAGCCCTGATTCTCGGTTCTAGATCGTAAGTGCGCCCCCGTGGTCCTTCAGCCAGTGTCTGCGCACGTCGTAGTCTGGCAAGACACCCGCAACGACCGACCAGAACCGGGCAGAGTGGTTCATCTCGCGTCGGTGTGCCAGCTCATGCACGACGACGTAGTCAACCACATCCATTGGAGCCATGATGAGACGCCAGGCGAAGCTGACGGTGCCGGTCGTGCTGCACGACCCCCAGCGCCGCTCAGCGCCCGTGATGCGCAGACGGGGGACACCTACGCCGACCAGTGGTGCGTAGTGCTGTACGCGCTCGGCAAGGAGTTCGCGCGCCCGGGCGCGGTACCAATCCTCGAAGACCACCTCTCCACGGTCGAACGCGGCCATATCCAGGCTGAACCCTGTCTTCGCGTCAAAGGTCAGCGGTGTCTTCTGGAACGCGACGACAACGAACGGCCATTCTCGCCCCAGGTATGGAAAGCGTTCCCCCGTCAGGAAGTCGTGCCGCGGCAGCAGGGACACGTGACTGCGCGCCTTTGCGAGCTTATCCTCGATCCAGCCTGCCTTCTCTCGCAGCAGGGACTCCACGAACCACACCGGGGTCCGTGTGGGCGCCCGCACCACCAGCGTTGCGTCCGGCCGCACCTCAAGCCCGATGGACCGGCGACGCGACCGCACAAGCACATACGCGCCCGCGACTGGGCTCGTGCGATGCTCTCCTTCCGGCTTCCTGACGCTCATGATGAATTGTGAACACCCGTTGTACCAGGTACAATGGTCTTCACATTCCAGTTGTCACTGCCGGGCGCTCCTCGCTTTTCAGTTTCCACGTTTGCCATGCGAGTATTGTGCCCTCTTGTCGCAGAAGCGCAACCGGCGCCTCTCCACTTAACGATGGGTTAACGC